>JAFRSL010000043.1 GCA_017427625.1 Synergistaceae bacterium
GTTCAGCGGTCATTCGGTATAACGACTCCTTGTCGCGGTCTATCGTCTGCTTTAACTTTTCGCCTTGTT
This sequence comes from Synergistaceae bacterium, assembly GCA_017427625.1. Taxonomy (GTDB): domain Bacteria; phylum Synergistota; class Synergistia; order Synergistales; family Aminobacteriaceae; genus JAFUXM01. The sequence goes on from JAFRSL010000043.1 coordinate 70, forward strand.
CCGTTAATCCTTTCGACTCGTCTGACAGCGATTTTGTCTCACGCTTTGACGCTTTTACATGACGCGCTAAATCCTGCTCATTTTTCCGGGCGGCCTTCACTGCTTCGGAGCTGCTCTTCATTGCCCCTTCGAGCCGTCTCACTTCCTCCTGCGCAGCCTTGTATTGTCGCTGTAATTCCGCTGTCGGCTGGGAGGATGACTTTATCTGCTTGGCAAGGGATTCCATGTTCAGCTTGGCGGCTTGGTATGCGTCTGTGTTGCGGACATTCTCGGCGTTAAGCCTGCTGGCCTCCTGCTGTGCCACACGGTATTGCGAGGATAAATCCTGTGTACGGGCTTTTGAGGCGGCGGCCTGTGCGTTGAGGGCTTCGGCTTGGTCGGTCATGGAATACATTTCGGCGGCATTCTTCACTATCGCGCCCTGCATCTTCTGGTACGACTCTATCTGCCCCGACTGCTTCTGCAACTGTTCGGCCTGTTTCTGGAAGTCGCTCAATGCTTTTCCGGCTTTCCCGAATGTCCCCGCAAAACTTCCCGCTAATGCCGCTCCGATCGCAAACGTTATCTCTACCGCTTTTGCCACTGTGGAATCACCTGCCCTTCCTGCGTCTCTCGATTTCGCGCTCTAACTTCTCCGACTCATCCCGCATAATGCTCACCCACTCAGGCATACTCGATACAGGGAGCTTCAGCCATTCGGTGGCCGGTGTTCCTGTGTCTGCGCGGGCTAACCTGACGGCTATTCGTCTCAGGATGTTGCGAGGGGAGTCTCCGGGGTTTCTTCCGTTTCCTCTTCGTCCGAGTCCGAGACCACCAAAAAATTCCGCACCTCCGTAATCACGCGGGCGAAATCATGTGCGCTCATGTCCCTCAGAATCTCGGCGGGCATGTGCAACGCTCTGGCGGCTACAGAAATCAGGTACACGCGGGAAAAATCCGTTGTCTGCATCGGGTTGCCTGTCTTCAGGATTTGCTCCTCAACCTCGATTAGGTCATTGCCAGTCAAATCCTCAAGCGGTATGTCCAGTGTGTATAGCTCCTGCCCCTTGTGCCGGATTGCCTTCTTCAGCTGTATCTTCATCGTTCATCCTCCTGTTTACTGCCCGCCCAAATCTGCACGGACTCCCGCAAGGTAATCCACCCCGTCAACCCGGTAGACGTAGTTGTACTTGTCCATCAGCACACGCTCCTTGTGGTCAAGCTCAATCATCATGTAGGTGATCTCGAACTCCGTCTGTGTATCCATGTTGTCGCCGACTACGAGATTTCCGGGTGTGCTGGTCTTTGTTGTCGCCTTAAGGTACACATGGAGCTGTTCCGTCTTGTACTCACCAAGCCCCGCATCATAACGCTGTAACGAGGCGTAAAGGTCGATGTTGTTCGTCCTGTGGGCGTAGAGCTTCATGAAGTCGTCTGTTACAGTGCGCCATGTCAGGCTGAGTGTCGTTGAGTTGAAGTGTCCGAGTACTATGCTCTCCACAACTCCCGCGACTCCTGCGCCCTTGACCTCGCTCGTCATCGCTTCAAGCGCGGGTATCGTGCCCTCAGCTATTCCCAGCAAGTCCTCATCGTTCAGGTAAACCTTGAAGTTAATACTCTTCTCAGGAATTATGTTGCTCATCGTTCCACCTCCTAAGCTATCGCGTCAAACAAGACGTTCAGGTAGCTGGGCGCAAATTCCAGTATCGACACGAGCTGTTCTGCTGGCGGCGGCGGCGTAAAGGATATGTGAAACCGCAATATGCCATCGAGCAAATCCGTTACCGGGTTTTCCACGCTCTGGAACTCTATACGGCCTCCAAGCAGGAAATCACGCGCCTGTAATCCGTTCAGGTACATGTTGAAGCTGTTGACGATTGACCTGATGAGGCGGGGTGTTATCGGCTTGTCCGTCTTCTGCCAGAATGTCAGGATAAACGTGTTGCCTACCCAGTCGAACATTCGCCGGGTCGGGATAAAACAGTCCTTCACGTCTGTGCTTGCGGGGTAAATCGCTGTCCTGTTTCCCCAAGCCCGCCAGCCTCCCGTCCAATTCAGAGCCGTTACTATGCCCTGACCGTTAAGGTAGTTGGCCTGTTCCTGCCCTAAGTCGACTTCCTTCCCTGACGCAATCACGCACGAATCCATCTGCAATTGCTTGTTGGACGGCGACTCGTAAGGCGTATCGTCATTGCCAGCATCCACGAGATTCATGCAACCGATTAGCTGTGTCGACAAGTGGAACGTGTAATCTCCCAGCTTCACCTTCGGCCAGCAAACTATTTCGTGTTTGCCCGTGTAGTTGTGGGACGACTTCCATTCGGGAGCTTCTGTGTACTTGTCCGCACCCTCGCTGTCTGACGGAATGTCGACAACCGACATCGCAGTGAACAGACCGTTGATGTTCTCAGCTTTTGCCCGCATTACGGCGGCAACTTCGGGCTTGCACGACCATTTAGGACAGCCCAACAGTCCCGGTACGAGCCTGAATTTCGGGAACACGCTGTTGATCAGTTCGAGGCCGGAATAATCCCCCGTCTCAGCGTCAATCCCCCCGATTATGTCGTTTGCTGTTACAAGTGAGGGCTTGAGGCGCGTAAACCCTACCTTGACCTTGCTGGCACTCGCTAACCTTCCGCCTTTGATGACCGAGAGAAGCGCGTTGCCGTCATCGTCATAGCCGACAGAATAGTCAACGCCTGCTGTGTATGTCGTTGTCCCGTCAAACGTTAAGCCGTTCGCGAGAATTACGTCCTGCCCAAGATTCGCCGTCCCGTCCGAAATTGTGAAGTCGGCGGGGGCTACTGTCTCCTTGTGCTTTGACGGGTCAAGAACGTTGATTAACACGCACGGACTCACCGCAAACAGCGCAAACTGACTGTATA
>JAFRSL010000044.1 GCA_017427625.1 Synergistaceae bacterium
CTCGAACTGTGCGCGAGTCAATTTCATCTCCAAATGCTTTGGGCCTGTCTGGTTAGCCGTGATGAACGGGAGCGAAATCGTTGTTTCAGTCATGTTTGAGAGTTCGATTTTCGCCTTTTCCGCAGCCTCACGAAGCCTCTGCATTGCCATGCTATCATTACGAAGGTCAATGCCCTCCGCTTTCTTGAAACCGTCAGCAAGCCATTCGACGATCCTGTTGTCCCAGTCATCACCGCCGAGCCTGTTGTCGCCCGCAGTCGCAAGAACCTCGAACACTCCCTCGCCAACGTCAAGGATTGAGACATCGAACGTACCGCCGCCCAAGTCGAAAACGAGGATTTTGTGCTCGTCCTTCTTGTTCTCACCGTAAGCAAGACATGCCGCCGTAGGTTCGTTGATGATGCGGAGAACTTCAAGACCCGCGATTGTTCCCGCGTCCTTTGTTGCCTGACGCTGTGCGTCGGTGAAGTATGCCGGTACTGTGATTACAGCCTGTGTTACCGTCTCGCCTAAATAGTCCTCAGCGTCCCTCTTGAGCTTTTGGAGAATCATCGCCGAGATTTCCTGAGGAGTATATTTCTTTCCGTCGATTGTTACGCGGTAATCAGTGCCCATTTCGCGCTTTATCGACATAATAGTGCGGTCTGCGTTGACGATGGCCTGACGTTTTGCGAGCTGACCTACGAGCCTCTCACCGTCCTTCGTGAACGCTACAACCGATGGCGTTGTCCTAGCACCCTCATTATTGGGAATGATAGTTGTCTGGTCGCCCTCCTGAACCGCTATACATGAGTTTGTTGTTCCTAAGTCTATTCCTACTACTTTTGCCATAATGATATTTCCTCCTTAAATTTTACCTACTGTTACTTTCGCCGGGCGTAATACCCTGTCTTTTGTCCTGTAACCTTTGAGCTGTTCGGTTATGATTTTCCCGTCAAGCTCCGGGTCGTCAACCTTCTCTGTCCCTGATGCGTCATGAAGCGACGGGTCAAAATTCTCGCCCTCCGACTTTATGACACTGACGCCGAGTCCCTCAAGCACACCCATGAACTGCCTCTGTACCATCTCGACACCCTTCACGATTCCTGCGGGGTCATCAGAACTTGCCGAGAGTGCGCGGTCCAAGTTATCGAGTACCGGGAGCATCGCTGTGATCACTTCCTCACGTGCGCGGGTGCGTGTCTCCTGACGCTCCTTTATTGTGCGCTGACGGAAATTGTAGAAATCCGCCCTCACCGTCTTAATCTCAGTCGTAAGGCTTTCAATCTCCTGCTTCAGTTTCTCTGCCTCAGACTGCGAGTCATCTTCCGTAATTTCAGGCTCTAATTCTTCCTCGCTCTCTAATTTCTCCTCGTCCATAATTTCACCTCCCCGAGTCTTCGTCCAAAGCGTCCGCAACTGTTTCAAGTACGCTGATTGATTTCTCGTAGTCCATTCTCAGCGGCCCGATTAACCCCAATACCGCCTTTTGCTGTCTTGGACGGGCGGGAATGAGTATCATCGCGTTGTCTTCCATTCCTTCGGTTTCGTTCTCCTCACCGAGTGCGATTCGGAGTGCCTCGCTCTTGCGGCATTTCTCAATCATTCGCGCCAACGGTTTTTCCTGTTCAAGAAGATTTAAGACTGCCTGAATCCTTGAGAGCGTCTGAAAATGAGGAAGCCCCAAAATCTGCCGTGCGCCCGAACTGAAGACCTTGTAATTCTGCTCCGTGAGAAACTTGTCAAGCTCCCTTATGGCGTCCCTGCATGATGTCTCCGCATCTTCAAGCCCTGAAAGCGCGTACTGATAAAGGACATCTTTGACCTCGCTCCATGAACGTCCGCTTGCAAACGTGTTAATCCTCCTGCTAAGTTCCTCAAGAGTCTTTGCGTCAACATCATAAGGCAGCGTGAACTGCGAATGATGAACGAGTCCGCCCTTCAGCACAATCAGCGCAAGAACGTTATTGCCGCCCATGAGTATCAAGTCGATGTGCTGGATTTCAGCGTTCTCAAGCGCGGGAACAACCGCAACCGCTACACAGTTCGTGAGCCTCGCCATCATGTGAGTAACGTGCATAAGGAGGTCTTCAATTCCGCTCTTGCTTCCAAGAATCTCACGCCTTATGTCCTCAGTGTGTGAATGACTCCTTGCCCTCGCAGTAACAGAGTCAACGTAAACCCTGTAAGCCCTCGCAGTCGGAAGCCTACCTGATGAGCTGTGAGGCTGGTAGAAATATCCAAGCTCCTCAAGGTCTGCCATCTCGTTGCGTATTGTCGCGGGACTTAGCCCCTTGATGTACTTCTTGACGATTGTACGCGAACCCGCAGGCTCACCCGTCTTTATGTACTCATACACCACCGCGAGAATGATGCTTAATTGCCTCTCTGTTATCTGACCCACCTCCCTTTAAGATTTTAGCACTCACATTTAACGAGTGCCATTAGATTTTAACGCGGATAAGATTAGCAGAGGGTGTTAAAAATGTCAACAGTAAGAGAAAATTTCTTCATGTTATAATCGCGTGAACAAATCAATAAATGGGGTGAACGAAATCGCTATACCTGTAACGATTCTTACCGTGTCATTCAACGCTGAGGCAACAATATCACGGACGATTGAGAGCGTTATGAACCAGACATATCCGGACATAGAGTACATAGTTATAGACGGTGCATCGAAGGACAACACCGTGAAGGTTGCAGAGTCTTACTTGGAGGCTTTCAACGCCAGGCCGCACCGTAGCATGAGGATAATATCAGAGCCTGACAACGGAATGTATGACGCTCTCAACAAGGGTGCAAGGCTTGCGAAGGGTGAGATAGTCGGGCAGATTAACGCCGATGACTGGTACGAGCCTTACGCTGTGGAGACTATGGCGGAACTTTACGAGCGCGAGAATTACGACCTCGCTTGGGGAAGCCTCAATGTTATTACGGCAAAAAGACGCTACATCAAGCACGCAAAACGCGGACTATTCTGGTCAACTTCTCATTGGTGCCACCCCGCAGCGTTCGCAAAACGTGAGGCACTCCTTCAATATCCCTATCCCCTCACGAACTCGCACGATGATTTTGACTTCGCCACGCACTTATATGTCGATGGTAAAAAGCTAATCCCTCTCGATAAGGTGATAAGCAACTTCACTTTCGGCGGAATGAGTACGAAGAAGAGCATTCGTGAAGCAAAGAAAAGACTCGATGAGATTTACGGCATTCACAGAAAGTATGGAATGAGCAGGCTGTATTATATTTATCGGCTGATGTTCGAGGGCGTGAAATATATTCTGACGTAAGCAGGAAAATTTCCTCCCTGATATAATTCACTTATCCCAAAATATCATCGAGGAGGAATTACAGATGAAACTTTTCCCCGCTTCATTCTTATGGGGAGGCGCAACAGCCGCAAACCAGTGCGAGGGCGCATACGACTCCGATGGCAGAGGACTTTCCAGCGTTGACACAATCCCGGCAGGCCAAGACCGCATGAAGGTAGCTCGCGGTGAACTCGAAATGTTATCCCCACAGCCCGGCTACTCCTACCCTTCACATGAGGCAATCGACATGTATCATCACTACAAGGAGGACATCGCGCTTTTCGCTGAGATGGGCTTCAAGTGTTACCGCCTCTCTATAGCGTGGACTCGAATCCTCCCGAACGGCGACGACGACACTCCAAACGAGTCCGGCCTGGCGTTCTATGAGTCAGTCTTCAAGGAATGCAGGAAGTACGGCATTGAACCGCTCGTTACGATTGACCACTTCGACACACCGATAGCACTCATCAAAAAGTATGGAGGCTGGCGAGACCGCAGAATGATTGACGCTTACCTCAAATACTGCCGAGCAATCTTCAAACGCTACAAGGGACTCGTGAAGTATTGGATAACCTTCAACGAAATCAACATGCTCCTTCACATGTCGTTCATGGGAGCTGGGATTGTCTTTGCTGACGGTGAGGACAAGGCCCGGACAAAGTACACGGCGGCACATCATGAGCTTTTGGCGAGCGCGGAGGCCGTTAAACTTGCACACGAGATCATGCCGGACGCGAAAGTCGGCTGTATGCTCGCGGCTGGACAGTTCTACCCTTATTCATGCTCACCCGCTGACATTCAGGACGGTCTCGAAAAGGACAGGGATAACTACTTCTTCACGGACATTCAGGCGAGGGGCGAGTATCCTGTTTGGGCGTTAAAGAGGATTGAGCGCGAGGGAATAACGGGGCTTTTTGCCGACGGAGACGCTGAGACATTGAAGGCCGGTACGGTTGACTTCGTTGCGTTCTCGTACTACTGCTCACGATGCACCAGCGCAGACCCCGAAATCATCGCTCATCACTCAAAGCCGGGCAACGCTGTATTCCGTTCGGTCATAAATCCTTACCTCAAGAACACCGAATGGGGCTGGCAGATTGACCCTCTCGGCCTGCGAATAACAGTCAACACTCTCTATGACCGCTACCAGAAGCCTCTGTTTGTGGTTGAGAACGGACTCGGCGCGGTTGATACGGTGGAGGACGGGAAGATTCATGACACGTACAGGATTGAATACCTGAGGAGTCATCTTCTCGCACTGAGGGAC
>JAFRSL010000002.1 GCA_017427625.1 Synergistaceae bacterium
ACGTAATCAACGAAATATTCCGAGCGGCGCATACGTTAAAGGGAATGGCTGGGACGATGGGCTTCACGAACATGATGGGACTGACTCACGCGATGGAGGACCGACTTGACGCGGCGAGGAAGGGTACACGTCCGCTCACTGAATCCGATATGAACAGGCTGTTTCAGGGTCTTGATACGTTACAGGAGATGGCTGACGCGATTCGTGGCGGCGGTAACGATGCGCATATTGACGTTTCCGAGATGGTTCACGACCTGAGGAACGAAGCCCCTGCCGCTCCTGCACCAGCACCGGCTCAAGCTGCCGCAGCTGCACCGGCCCCTTCAGATGCAGGCGGAACAATGGTCTCATCACAGGATGCTGAATGGGCGAAGAAAGCAAACGAGCAGGGTTCCAATGCCTACAACGTCCATGTTACATTGAGCCAGAGCTGCCTTCTGAAAGCCGCGCGCGCATACATGGTGGTCAACAGGCTTGAGGAGATGGGCGAGATTTTCCGTGCTGAACCTCCAACTGATGCTCTTGAGAAGGAAGAGTTCGAGTTCGATTTCAACGTCTATGTTGCGACTCCCGCGCCTGCTGAGGAAGTCAAGGCCGCTATCGAGAAGATCGGAGACGTTCAGACCGCTGATGTCGTGGAGGTCAAGGCCGATGAAGCACCGGCAGCCCCAGCCGCAGCACCAGCACAGGCAGCAGCACCAGCACCTGCACCTGCACAGGCGGCAGCTCCAGCACCAGCAGCCGCAGCTCCGGCAGCCGCAGCACCAGCACCCGCAAAGCCAGCAGCTCCCGCGAAGAAAGAGTCGGCCAAGAAGGGAAGCCAGACCGTAAGGGTTGACATTGGTCGTCTCGACAAGCTCATGAACCTTGTGGGTGAACTTGTGATTTCACGCGCAAGGATTGAAAGGCTCGTTCAGGAAGCAAGACTGAGGCAGTTCGATGATACATTATCACAGCTTGGACGAATTTCCGGCGACATTCAGGAACTCGTTACGAAGCTGAGAATGGTTCCTGTGAGCTTCACGTTCGACAGATTCCCGCGTTTAATCCGCGACCTCTGCAAGACCCTCAACAAAAACGTCGAACTTGTACTCGAGGGCGAAGACACAGAACTTGACCGAACAGTCATCGACGAGATCGGCGACCCTATGGTCCACTTAATCCGTAACTCAATGGATCATGGCATCGAGCACCCAGAAGAACGCAAAGCACTCGGAAAGCCCGAAAAAGGTATCCTCAAGATTGCCGCTTATCAGGAAGGTTCAGGAGTTGTAATCGAGGTTTCGGACGACGGCGCTGGCATTGACCCCGAAAAAGTCAAGAAGAAAGCCATCGAGCGCGGAATAATCTCCGAAGACAGGGCCGCAATAATGAGCGATGACGAGGCCACCCAGATAGTCCTCCTTCCTGGCTTCAGCATGGCCAAGCAGATTACAGACTTGTCGGGACGCGGTGTCGGTATGGACGCCGTAAAGACGAAGGTTGAACAGCTCGGCGGACAGTTTGATCTCGTAAGCAAGAAGAACGAAGGTACTCACGTCTACATTCGCCTTCCCTTGACGCTAGCAATAGTCCTCTCACTCCTCATCAAAGTCGGCAAGGAAACCTACGCAATCTCCCTTGAGAACGTTGAAGAGACGATAATGGTACGAAGGGACGACATCAAAACCGTTCACGGCGAACCGACGACTTTATTGCGCGGCGAAGTCCTCTCACTCAACATACTGGGCGACATTCTTGGCTCAGAAGGCGTTGAACATGACCGCAACGAATACCCCGTCGTCGTCGTAAAAATCGGCAAGAACAAAATCGGCTTCATCGTCAGCGAACTCATCGGCCAGCAGGAAATCGTCATAAAATCACTCGGCCGCTTCCTGAGCAAAATCGACGGCATCACTGGCGGCACAATTCTCGGCGACGGCAACGTAGCCCTAATCCTCGACGTCGCTTCATTCTACTCAACGAAAGGGTAAAATGAAATGGCAGACATCATAACTTTCAACGAGAAACAGCTCGACGCCATAAGAGAAGTTGGTAACATAGGAACCGGCAACGCTGCCACCGCTCTCTCAGGACTCCTCTCCCGCTTGATCCACATGGACGTCCCAAAAACTGAACTCGTCTCAATCTACGAAATCGGTGAACATTACGGCAACCCCCTCCAAATCGTAGGCGCTGTCTTCGTCCGCTCTCTCGGCGGCTTCCAGTGCTCCCTAATCTTCATTCAGCCCGAAGAGGATGCCAAGCTCATGGTCGAACTCCTCCTCAAACAGCAATTCGGAACTTTTATCCCCGCCGGTGAAGTCCCGCAGGAGATGACCGACAGTGCCCTCACCGAAGTCGGAAACATCGTCCTAAGCTCATTCCTAAACGCCATAAACATGCTTCTCGGAACACAGTACCAAATCAGCGTACCCGGCGTAGCTCATGACATGCTAGCATCAATACTGGATGTAGTAGCGTCAATATACGGCCAGATGGGCGAGACAGCACTCCTCGTGAACACGGAGCTAAAGGTCGAGGGATTAGAGGAAGGACACAAAATCTCCGGGCATATAATACTGATACCGGATCCTGATTCACTTGCGCTACTACTGAGAAAGCTGAAGGTGGTTTGATGGCAGAAAATAGCATAGTTCTTGGAATGGCAGACTTAATGGTAGTATCCGCCCCTATAAAGCTCATAACGCTCGGACTAGGCTCATGTATAGGGCTTGTAGTGTATGACAGCTTTGCGAAGGTAGCAGGAATGGCGCACATAATGCTGCCTGACAGTCGAGGTCTTCATGCTTCTGAGAAGGTAGGGAAGTTTGCAGACACAGCAGTACCGTTTTTGATAGAAGAGATGTTGAAGAAGGGAGCGACCCGTCCCCGAATCAAGGCCAAAATAGCCGGAGGAGCGCAGATGTTTTCTCTTCCCGGAGCATCAGCGGAATTTCTCACAGTCGGAGCGAAGAATGTGAGTGAGACCAAGAAGCGATTGGCACGATTGGGGATAGCATTGATAGCGTCAGACACTGGGGGCAACAAGGGGCGTACGATAGAGTTTTCGACGAGTAATTGGATGCTGAAGGTGAAGACGTTGGGCAAGGGTGTCAGCGAGATATGACGAATGCAGAAGAGAAAGCGTTATGGCAGGAGTATTCACGGGGAGGGAAGGGCCGTGATGAGCTGATAATGCAATATTTGCCGCTGATAAAGTACGTAGTCTCTCGAATGTCAGTAACGCCGCCGCAAGGCTTGGACTACGAGGATATATTGTCATTCGGAGTATTTGGGCTGATCGACGCAGTGGAGAAATTCGACCCGTCAAAAGGCTACGTATTCCAGACGTACGCAATCCCCCGAATACGCGGAGCAATCTTGGACGAGCTTCGAAAGTGCGACTGGTTTTCGCGGACAGGTCGAGAGAAGGTCCAGAAGTTCAACCGAGCAATGGAGAAGGTATTGCGCGACAGGGGTGAGATGGACGATGTCTCAATAATGCGGGAGATGGGTGTAGACGAGGACGAGTATTATGAGATACAGGACTTGGCCTCACGCGGCTACATAACCTCACTTGATGACACGACGCCTCTTGATGACGGAGATGTTTCGGTTGACGCGACATTGGCAGACGATCGAGAGACAGCGGAGGACAGACTTGATGCAGAGAGCGAGAAGCAGCAATTAGTCGAAGCCCTGAGCGAGTTGCCAGAACGAGAACGCCAGATGCTGAGCCTATATTACTACGAGGGACTGACGCTGAAGGAAATCGGTGCAGTAATGGGAGTATCAGAGAGCCGAGTCTCGCAGATTCACGGGAAGGGGCTGTCAATGCTGAGGACGATACTTCGAGCGAAGATGAACGCGATATGAGGAGGTGAGATAGTTGTTCGACAAGGATAAATTTTACTTGGAAGCTCATGAGGACGGAATATACTTAGGCTGCTACGGAGATGAGGATTTCAAGGAGAATGATTTGTACGCTTTCCTGAAGGAATGGGGAATCCTCCGCTATGATTTCAAGGCAGTTCGAAAATTCATCAAGGACAAGGCGCCGTGTAAAGTTTGCGGACGAAGCGAGAGTCTGGAAAAAGAAGCGCGAATCCTAGTAACATTGGACAAGGACAAGATGAACGCGTCAGTAGCGATAGAGCCTCCATTTTTCACGAAGTCCTGGCCTAGTGTCGACGATGTGAAGAGGGTATTATCGTTGCACGGGGTGAAGGTAGGGATCCGAGACGATGCGATCCAGTCATTGCTAGCGCGAAAGCTTGCGAACGAGGCAGTAATCGTAGCGACAGGGACGCCTCCCATTGAGGGCAAGAACGCAGAGATCGAACTCATCAAGGACCCCGACAAGCCATTTGATGTTAGGGACGATGAGAAGATAGATTTCTGGAGCCGTAGCACGATAGTGACGGTACATCCCGGCCAAGAAATCGCTGTGAAGCACCCCCTCGTGAACGGCAAGAACGGAGTCGATGTAACGGGAGCGGTAGCCAAGGCACAGCCAGTCCGCAATGTTGATTTTTCGTTCGGCGAAGGTCTGAAACGTGACGAGATGAATCCCTTGCTTCTTCTAGCGACGGCGGAGGGCCAACTGAAGAACGAGCGTGGACGTCTAGTAGTGCTGCCAGAACTTGACATACATCAGGACATAGATTTTGCGATAGGGAGCGTAGATTTCACTGGAGCTGTGAAGATAACGGGAGCAGTCCGTGACGGCTTCCATGTAGTGGCGCAGGGAAACATCACAATCAACGGCCCAGTTGAGGGAGCGGACATAGACAGTCAGGGAGTAATAGTGATACAGGGCGGAGTTCGAGGAATGGGACGCGGGACAGTTCGTGCGTACGGGGATATATCGCTTAGTTTTGGCGACCAGGCAACTATCCGAAGCGGCGGAACTATCCTCGTGAAGAACG
>JAFRSL010000003.1 GCA_017427625.1 Synergistaceae bacterium
CTTGATTCTCGTCCACGAAATATCGCCGACATGTACGAGTCCTTCAATGCCCGGCTCAATCTCAACGAATGCGCCGAAATCCGTAAGGTTCGTTACAGTTCCGGTCATTACGTCGCCTTTGTGGAGACGCTGGTCAACGGTGTCCCAAGGATCTCCGGCAACCTGCTTCATGCTGAGGGAGATTCTGTCCTTCTCGCGGTCGATTCCGATGACTTTCACCGTAACTTTGTCGCCCTTCTTGAACATGTCCTTGATCTTGAACGAACGCTTCCATGTGATTTCAGTGAGGTGAACGAGGCCGTCCATCTCCCCGATGTTTACGAAGACTCCGAAATCAGTGAGGCTTGAGACTTCGCCCTCAACTATGTCGCCCTCATGAACGCGCTCATAGAATTTTGCCTTGCGCTCGTTCTCAGCTTCCTCAAGTAGAGACCTTCGTGAGAATACGAGCCTGTGCTTTCTCTTGTCGAGGTCTAAGACTTTGACGGTCAGAGTCTGTCCGACGAAATTCTGAGGGTTCGCGCCTCTTCCTGCGAGCGTGAGCTGTGATACGGGTATAAACGCCTCGAGACCTCCCGCGTTGACCATGAGTCCGCCTTTGACCTTGCTGACACCCTTGACTTCGATGACGGGATTTTCCTTCAACGCTGAAGCAAGAGCGTCCCATCTCTTGTCGAACTCGTTGTGCCATCGTGAAAGAAGGAGCTGCGCGTCGTCGCCGTCTCTTACGCTGACTATCTCGACATCTATTGCATCGCCGGGCTTAGGCTCTGAGTCTGGCTCTTCAATGAGGACGTGGTTCGTGTACTCCTTCATTGGGAGGACACCCTCGCACTTGAAGCCGACGTCAATGAGGTAACCGTTTTCGCTCTTGCTGATGATGGTGCCTTTGCGAACTTCGCCTCGTCGGAAATGTACGTTGTCGCCGTACTTGTCGAGAACTTCCTGCATCGTCTCAGGCTCTTGGACTTCTGTCTTAACTTCCTGAGCTGGTGCTTCCTGTGTTGCTTCCTGCATAACTTCCTGCTGATTCTCCATCAGTGAATCAATACCCCCTGTGAATCCTGCTTTGCCGCAATAATATTTTTGATTTTATGGATAAGCCATTCGGGAGTGCTTGCCCCCGCAGCAATACCAACCATAGTTTTATCCGTGAACCAGTCCGAATTTTCCTCCGTCTCGTTCTCGTCTTCGACCCAAAGGACATTAACGCCCTCAGCTTCGAGAATATCACGGAGCTTTCCTGTGTTTGCACTTGACTTCCCGCCAATCAGCACAACGCCGTCGAGGTGATTGTTCCTTACGAGTTCGCGTACTGCCTCCTGACGCTCTGCTGTAGCCTTGCAGATCGTGTTGCATACTCTAAGTTCCTGAGACTTCCCGACGAGGCTTCCCGCAACCTTTTCGAGTCTTTCCTCGCGCTGGGTAGTCTGAGAGATCAGTGCTGTCTTTGGGTGAAACTTTACGCTTGATGCTTCGTTCTCATTTGCTATGACTTCAGCGTTGTTCTTGTCGACAACATGGCCGAGTATGCCCTTGATTTCGGGGTGGTTCTTGTCGCCCAAGAGAACGACGTGATAGCCTTCCCGCGAGAGTGTTGCAGCTTTCTCCTGAGCCTTCCTGACGAACGGGCATGTCATGTCAACAACATCGACTCCCCTTGCCTTCAGCCTCTCCAAAACTTCAAGAGGTTCACCGTGAGCGCGGATTAAGACCTTAGCCCCTGACGGTATTTCGGAGTCATTGTCGGCGACTCTTAGACCCATTGCTTCGAGGCGTGAGACTTCCTGAGGGTTGTGAATGGGAAGGCCAATCGTCCAGACTTCGGAATTTTTCCCAAGAGCCTCAGAGATTGCGTCAACCGCGCGTTTCACACCGAAGCAGAAACCGGCATGTTCGGCCATGATTATCATATTGAAGAGTCCTCTTTGCAGATGTGTTTTCTGATCGTGTCTATGATTTCAACCTCGTGACTGGACTCCGACATATCGAACCAGACTGCGGGCGCGAACTTCTTGAACCAAGTCTGCTGCCGTCTGCAAAATGCCTTTGTCCGTGATATAGATATTTCAAGCGCGTTTGTGAACGTCAATTTCCCTCTGCTGTAGTCAATAAGCTCCTTGTAGCCCAAACCTTTAAGCGGGTTGAACCTGTCATCGAAGCCATGATTAAGAAGCCACTCGACTTCAGCCGGAAAGTCCGATGAATATTCCTGCTCCAACCTGATTTCAATGCGCTCGAATAATTCCTGCCTTGAACGCGACAGTCCAATGTAGAGTATATCGAAGCCGTAATCTCTCTTCGTGCCCTCGCTGTAAATCTGAGACGGAGCTTTTCCCGTGAGGTCGTAAATCTCGAGTGCCCGCGAAACCCTCTGAATGTCATTCTTGTGGAGCCTTCCTGCTGTTTCAGGGTCGACTTCCGCGAGCCTCATATGCAGCAATTCAGCACCCTGAGAATTTGCGAGTGCCTCATACTTTCCGCGAACGTCAGAATCCGAAGGAAGGTCGGCATTCAGCGAGGCATGAAACAGGGCGTTGTAATAGAAAGGAGTTCCGCCGACAAAGAGAGGGATTCTATTTCGTGCGTAGATTCTTGAGACTGCTTGCGAGGCTTTTTCCGCGAAGTCTGAGACTGTAAATTTCTCATCGGGGTCAACTACGTCAATGAGGTGGTGAGGGATTTCACGCCGTAACGAGGCCGGGATTTTATCAGTTCCCACGTCCATATAGCGATAGACCTGACGTGAGTCTACTGATATTACTTCAGCGTTTAATTTTTCTGCAACGGATAAACTCAGAGCCGTTTTCCCTACGGCCGTAGCTCCGATTAAAGCAACTACGGGCTGCCTATTCATGAAAGCAATAAGACCTCATTTAACAAACATGATAAAAATCAAGTGAGAAGAATTATAACACAATCTCCAATTTTGCAAGGGTATAATGGTGAAAATTTTTCAGAAAGGAGAAAACCATCTTGCCAAATTCAACCATAAAAGACATGACGGACGGAACGATCTGGAAGCACCTTGTGAGTTTTGCGTTCCCTCTGTTCATCGGTAATATATTCCAGCAGCTCTATAACACAGTGGACAGCATAGTGGTGGGAAATTTCGTCGGTGCTGACGCTCTTGGCGCAGTAACGTCGACAATCCCGATAGTGATCACGTTGATCGGACTTTTCATCGGCCTCACAATGGGGGCAAGCGTCGTAATCTCGCAATACTTCGGGGCAAAAGACATCCCCAATCTCCGCAAGGCAACTCACACCGCAGTAGTCTCAGCCGTAATCATGGCGATAATAATTTCAGCGATAGGCTACTTCTCGACCCCTTACCTTCTACGAATGATGAACACTCCCGAGTCAGTCTTCCGTGAAGCAGTCGTATACCTTCAAATATTCTCGCTCGGTCTTGGAGGGACTATGCTCTACAACATGGGAAGCGCAATACTCCGGGCTGTGGGCGACTCAAAGCGTCCGTTGTACTTCCTGATACTTGCGTCAATCCTAAATATATTCCTCGATTTGCTGTTCGTGATAAAGTTCGAGTCAGGAGTTGCGGGTGTAGCATACGCGACGATAATAGCTCAGTTAGTCTCAGGGATAATAATATTCTGGATTCTCTTCAACAGTCATGAAGTTCACAGCCTTTCATGGCACGAGATGAAAATTGACGCAAGGATTCTGCGGAGGATCATCTCTGTGGGATTCCCTGCAGGCTTCCAGATGGCCGTAACGTCATTCTCGAACGTCTTTGTGCAGTCTTACATCAACGCTTACGGTGCTGCTTCCACTGCGGGCTGGGGAATTTACGCGCGTGTTGACGCATTCGTGATACTTCCGACTCAGAGCATGGCAATGGCGGTTACAACCTTCGTCGGTCAGAACGCAGGAGCAAGGAAGCCTGACAGGATTCACAAAGGACTTCTTCAAGGTCTCTGCATATCGTGGGGAATATCAGCGTGTATCATAACGTGCCTGTATATTTTCGCGCCGTATATTGCGAGCCTCTTCAATCAGGATGCTGCGGTCTTGGGATTCGCGGTGCTTTTCATACGCCTTAATTGCTTCTTTGACCCGATTAACGCGACGGATCAGATTCAAGCAGGAGCATTGCGAGGCGTAGGAGATTCGAGAAGCCCGATGATAATCATGCTGATGTCATTCGTCGTTTTCAGGCAGATATATTTGTTCATCATATCAAGGCTGACTGAGTCGGTATACTTCATCGCAATCGGCTATCCTCTGGGCTGGATTGTATGTACAACTTTGATGACGATACACATTGTTCGTTCAGGCTGGGACAAAAAGATAGAGATGTTAAAATAACCATAAGGAGGAATTTTCCATGAGGAGCAAAGTTTTTGTACTATCGTTTCTAGTGTTGACGGTTATGTGTTCTCCGTCATGGTCAGCGACATACGCGGAGGGTGAAGCACTCGCAGTCTTCCGAGTTCCTGAAAGCGTTGGAATGTCGGCGGCAAGTGTCATCGTTTCGGAGGCGGTCGGTGAGATTGGCGCGTCTGTTGCCGAAAGCTACGAGACGTTATCCGAAATCGAGGGGAAATTCATCGTCCTCGTCCGTTCACCTTCAATGTCAACTGAAGAACTCATAGCTTCCCTCAAGGCACGTCCCGACGTAATCACGGCATCGCCCAACTACTACACTCAGCGTCAGTCATTCAGTGTAGCGAGAGTCCCGAATGATCCAAGCGCGGATTTGTGCTGGGGACTGAAAGCCATCAACGCCCCAGAAGTCTGGGAACATACCGCAGGAAGCCACGAGATTTACGCGTGCGTTGTCGATACGGGAGTGTATAAGCACCCTGACTTAGTGGACAATATTGCGGCGGAATACGGCTACAACACTCAGACTGTGAGCGGGGAATATGATTTGAGCTTCGGAAGCTGGGACGCTGATTTCATGGGACATGGGACTCACGTTGCGGGTACAATCGGCGCGGTCGGCAACAACGGAGTCGGCGTAGCGGGCGTGAACTGGAACGTCAGGATAATACCCGTGAGAGTATTCGACGTTGAGGACGACTTTGAGACTATCAGCTACGAGATACGCGGGCTGAATTACATTGCCAATCTCCTCCAGAAGAATCCCAGCATGAGACTGGCCGCCCTGAATTTCTCACTCGGCGCGGCTCTGCCCATGACCCCATCGGAAATGCAGAATGATGTCTATTACATGGCATATCAGGCACTCGACTCCCTCAACAGGACGCTGATAGTTGTTGCGGCAGGAAACTCAGGGATTGAGACCGGAGCCCCCGCGCTGTTCGACGCTCCTTCAGGCAACAGCTTCAAGAAGGGTACGTACCATTACCCTGCGGCATTCACCGGGCTGAACAACATTATTGTCGTGGGAGCTATGGCTTCAGATGACACGGCGGCGTTCTTCACGAACTGGGGCGATCAAGTCGACATAGCAGCTCCGGGATTCGGCATTCTCAGCACTTACTCACCGATTAAGATTGACGGCGCTCAAGAGATGTACAGAGTCTTGAACGGGACATCAATGGCAGCACCTCATGTTACGGGAGCGGCGGCACTCCTCATGTCGGCATATCCTGACGCAACACCCGGACAAATCAAGGCAGCACTTCTCGACGGCGCGAACAAGGACAAGAATCCTCTCGTGTATCCTTATGCGGGCTACGTGAAAAGGTACGTGGAGCTTGAGACCAAAGACCTTGACCTCCTAATAGAGACAGGCCTTATCCCTCCTGCATCACGTGATGAGGAAATCGCAAAAGTTACACTGGAATATGAAGAGATGTACGCTCCCTACAAGCAGTTTGACGGCAAAGGACATGTCAGCAGAACGGGACTTCTCGATGTGAAGGCAGCGTATGACATTCTCGAAAAGAGATCGCACGGGAGCGGGTCATCGTCAGGGTGCAATGCTGGGATCCCGGTGATGATCGTGCTTCTTGCGGGCGTATTCATGGCCAGGCGTTGGAAGTTCCGTGAGTAATATGTGAGGTGATGTTTCATGAAGGCAAAAATTTTCATGCTGCTGTTGTTGCTGACGGGGACATGTTCTCCGGCATGGTCTGAGATTTACACGGAGGGCGAGGCACTCGCAGCCTTCCGAGTTCCTGAAGGCGTTGGAATGTCGGCGGCAAGTGTCAGCGTTGCTGAGGCTGTAGGTGAGATTGGCGCGTCTGTCGCTGAAACTTACGAGACGTTATCGGAGATTGAGGGGAAAATATTTGTCCATGTACGTTCGTCAACAAAGTCAACCGAAGAACTCATAACCACCCTCAAGGCATGTCCCGACGTAATCACAGCATCACCCAACTACTACGCTCATCGTCAGTCCTTCAGCGCGGCAAGAGTACCGAATGACCCCAGCGCTGATTTATGGGGCATTAAGGCTATACGCGCCCCCGAAGTATGGGAACATACCACAGGAGACAGAGATGTGTATGTTTGCATAATTGACTCTGGACTGTACAGACACCCGGATCTACAGGCGAATATAGCTGCTGATTTGGGTTTGAACGTTACGACAGTCAGCGGAGACTTTGACCGCAAATTTACGAGCTGGGACGTTGACAGGACAGGGCACGGGACACACATAGCAGGCACTATCGGAGCAGTCGGCAATAACGGAATCGGAGTCGCCGGCATAAACTGGAACGTCAGCATGTTTTCTGTGAGGGTGTTTGATAACGACGAGTACGAGACCATCAGCGAAGAGATTCGCGCGATGAACTACTTGGCCTCGCTCCTGAGAAAGTATCCTGATATGAAGCTGGCCGCAGTAAATATGTCTCTGGGTGCGTATTTCCCAAAGACCCCCGAAGAAATGAAGGATGATGTGTACTACATGGCATTTCAGGCTCTCGACAAGATGGACAGGACTCTTATAGTAACTAGTGCCGGAAATCAAAGAGTTGCTGTGGGCAGGCCAACACCGTTTGACGATGAAGACGTGTTTACGGCAGGGGATTACTGCTATCCTGCATCGTTTATCGGGCTGAAGAATCTTGTAGTTGTTGGTGCTATGGTCTCTGATGATACAGCAGCATTCTTCACGAACTGGGGAGAAAGCGTAGACATTGCAGCTCCCGGCTTTGAGATTCTCAGCACATATTCTCCGCTGGAAAAGACAGGCATCATGTACAAGTCTTCTAGCGGCACATCTATGGCAGCACCTCACGTAACAGGAGCAGCAGCCCTCCTGAAAGCAGCATATCCAGACGCAACACCTGCACAGATCAAAGCAGCACTTCTTGACGGAGCGAATACGGCCAAGAATCCGATGATATATCCCTATGCTAATGCTGTAGCATTCTACACGAAGAGGTACACAGCGCAAATAGACAGCCAGATTAAGGCAGGAATAGTTCCGGCAGTATCACGCGATGCTTTGATAGGGGAGTATAGAGCCTCAACTGAAGCCAAATATGCGAAATACAAACCGCTTGATGGTACAGGAAGAGTCAGCAGAACGGGGCTTCTCGATGTGAAGGCAGCGTATGATATTCTCGAAAGAAGCTCTTACGGAAATGGCTCATCTTCTGGGTGCAATGCGAGCTATCCGGCCATGATGATTATTGCTGTTATTGCCGCGTTCGTAATTGCAACAGCCTCACGGAAGTTCAATGCGTGATATAATCTTCGCAACTTTCAAACCAAAGGAGTTGTTTTGCAACATGCGTAAATTTTTGGCGGCGTTAATGCTCGTGTTAATGCTAGTATCGTGTGCTTTTGCTGACGAGGGCACAATCAAGGTCGGAGTCTTCAACTGCCTCACGGGTCAGAATGCTTTCGGCGGACAGCTTGAGCTTGAGGGCACACAGCTTGCTCACTCACTGTTCCCTGAAATTCTCGGCCGAAAAGTCGAGCTAGTCATCGTTGACAACAAGTCGGACAAAGTCGAGGCAGCGAACGCTGTAACACGTCTCATCGAGAACGACAAGGTAAACGCGATAATCGGCACATACGGCTCATCGCTTGCAATGGCAGGCGGAGAGGTAGCGGAGAAAGCAGGAGTCCCCGTAATCGGAACGTCATGCACTAACCCGCTCGTTACGGACGGAAAGAAGTTCTATTTCCGCGTATGCTTTATTGACCCATTTCAGGGCGCAGGCGCGGCAACATATGCATTCCGTCATCTCGGCCTCAAGAGAGCAGCTACCCTCGTCGACATGAGCAATGACTACAGCGTAGGCTTGGGTAAATTCTTCCGCGACAGCTACAAGAAGATGGGCGGGGAGATTGTTGCCTCACTGTTCTACCAGTCAGGGGATACGGACTTCACCGCACAGCTCACGGCACTAATCGACGCGAAACCCGACATCGTTTTCCTTCCGGCATACTTCGCTGAGGGCGCAATCGTTCTCAAGCAGGCAAAGGAACTCGGTGCAAAATTCCGTTTCATCGGTGCTGACGCTATGGACAACCCCGAAATCGTAACGCTCGGCGGCGAAGCGGTAGAGGGCTTCCTTCATACGACATTCGCGTATGACCCGTCAATGCCTGAGATGAACGATGTCGCAAAGGCATTCACAGAGGAGTGGAACAAGATTCACCCCGACAAAGCCCCGAACGTGAACTGTGCGTTGGGCTATGACTGCTACATCATGCTCAAGGACGCAATCGAGCGCGCAGGAAGTGCAGAGCCTGCGAAGATTCGTGATGCTCTGGAGACGGTGAAGGATCTTCCGACGGTTACGGGAATGACCACAATCAACGCGACTCATGACGCAGAGAAGGACATGGGTATCGTTGAGATCAAGGACGGGAAGAAGACGTTTATTGGAATCGTGAAACCAGAAGTGTGATATAATTTCACAAAATGTCGCTTCCAACAATGGGGGCGTGGATTGAAGTATCGGAATCGTGAAACCAGAAGTCTAGGGCTGGTGAAGATTTGGCGGGGCAGGAGGATTTGAGTCTCCTGTCCTGTTTTTTTTTTTGAAAAGATTTTTACCGCTGACACAAATCTTGCGTGAACGTAGCTTTTTATTCGTGAAATGTCTTTGCACTCCTCTTGAATTTTTCCCAAACTTTGACGATAATTTAACTGTACAAATTAGAATGTGGAGTGGCAATTTTATAGGAGGTATTTATGGATACGCAAATAACATTTTCATCAACGCCACAAGATTTGAACAAAAGCACGGAGACATTGAAAGAAGAAATTGATTACGAAAGAGAGTTCAAGAGTCTGAAAGGTATAGCCGGAAGACATCTTGACCTTGACGAAATCCGAAGGGAGAGGCTCAAAATATGAGAATTTATCTCGGAGATATTGAGGCCAAACAGTTTGTAGCCGCGATAAACTGTGAGAAATTTGATTATACGGAATGGCAGAGGGATTTTTTTGACAGCATGACAGCAGAAGAATTTAACTCCGATGCTGTGAATTATGAACTCGAAAATCCATTTCCGAACGCAGTCAGACTATAGAATAATTATGATGAAAATGCTCTTGACAAACTCGAAAAAACGTGTAAAATCGCACAGCACAGCACAGCACAGCACTAACTACCTTTTTGTCTTTTCTGACAGAAAGAATCTAACCTTAACAGACAGAAAAATAAATTGTCGTCATGCAGGGGGAATATTTATTCCTCAAATTCTGCGTGGCGAGTTTTTGCGTTCAAATTTATCCCAAAGGAGGAATTTTCATGATGCGGAATAATTTTTCTGCGTTCATTCTGGCGTTTATCCTAGTGATCCTTTCAGGAGCATTCGGCACGGCGTGGGCGACGACCACCTCTACCATCAATGTAGGGGACACGGACTACACGCTGTTTACGGGCTTTACTGCTACGAGTGGCGCAGAACCTTTTAACAATAGCGTCTTTGTATATGGAAATGCGGTGGACGGCGACACTTCTACATCGTTTCACACATCAGCTTCGTCCGCCTATGTCGAGTTCAACTCCGACGAACCTATCATTCCGAAGGGCTACATCTTCAACACATATCAAGAGGGGTACTTTTATCCCCAAGCGTGGA
>JAFRSL010000045.1 GCA_017427625.1 Synergistaceae bacterium
GCCGTGTAGCAATACTCGCCCGTGTTCGCGCTGTCCTCATAATTTGACGTGAGGGCGTGCCAGTCTGCAATCGCGTAGAAGCAATCGTAATTCTCATCGTTCTGCAGCTTCACGAAATTGCTCAAAGCTCCGGCCATGTGTCCCAAATGAAGCGGGCCGGTTGGTCTCATTGCGCTTAATACTCGTTTCTTCATGTAAATACTCCTATATTCTCAGGATTTGAGGCAGTGCCTTGACATCAATTATAACCGTCTCAATCCCGCAGCCTTCAAGTTTAACCGCAAGCTGTGATATTGATGCCCGCTCCATGTCGCCGTGATTGCAGAGTGCGATCGTCATTCCCTCATTCACTGCGTCAGAAATCTCGTGATACTTCATATCCGCCGTAATGTAAATGTCAGCCCCAATTGATTTTGCCGACTGCCAGAACTCACCGCCCGAACCTCCGCAAAGTGCAACGCAGGAAATTGCCGAAGGACGGTTCTTCGTGTATATGTCGAGACGTGAGAGACCCCACGAGGATTTAACGTATTCCGCGAAATGCTTTATCTTCATTCTCGGCGACAAAACTCCCCATGCTCCGAAACCGTCAAGTGCTTCAACGTTCTTGAGACGAAGCAAAGCTGCCAACGTGTCATTAACGCCGCCCGTAGCTTTGTCCCAATTCGTGTGAGCCGCGATTATGCTTATGTTACGGCGTATCGCTTCAAGGATTGTTCGTCCCTGCTCGGTCTGGTCTGTGATATTTTTGACGGGGCGGAATATAAGCGGGTGATGTGCTACGATTACGTTACAGCCCAGTTCTTCAGCCTCAATTACTGCCTCGCTTACAACGTCGAGACACACTCCTATACGCTTGATGTCATCGTCATAGTTCCCTACGAGGAGGCCGGGATTGTCCCATTCCTCAGCGAGTGAGAAAGGCGCGAAAGTGTCAATGTGCCTGAGTAATCCGCTAATCTTCATGGCCGGGAAGTATCCTTCTTTCGGGGAAGTACGCTCGAATGTCCTCGAGGAACGCGTCAACTTTTGAAGGTGTACTGATGAAAGATGCGTCAGAGAGTTCAAGCTCGTAGAACGTAACCTCGCCATGAAGCTCCGACTTCACGAGATCGAGGAATGGCATGTAGGCATCATAGAGACTCCGCCAATATTCTTCGCCCGCGTCAATCTCGTCCTGCCTTCCCCTGTCGTGAATGCGCCTCATAATCTCGTCGAAATTACAGCGGACAATCACAAAGAGTTTCGGGGCCTTCACGTATCGAAGGAGTGAGTCATAGAGCGTCAAGTAGCAGCCCAGCTGACTGTCGCGGAAATAGCGATCCTTGTAGTAGAGCATGGCATATACCTTGTCGCCGAAAATGCTGCGGTCGAGAATGTAGTTATCCTTTTCGGAGGCACAGAGGTATTGCGCGAAACGTGTAACGAGGAAATTCAACTGCATTGGGAACGCCCATTTTCGATCATGATGGAAGCGTCCGAGAAGGTCTAAGGGGTCGCGGAACTCTTCAGGCATAACGTCGAAGCCCAAGCGTTCGGAAAGCAGGCTGACGATTGTTGATTTCCCGCTGGCTGTCATGCCTTCAACGATAATTTGAATCTGTCCCAAAAATTCACAGCTCCTTGATGATATTATGTGAGAATTTGAGGCGATTATACCAGATTGAAGGGGGCATGTTATAATCGCTGCTAAAATTTTCGGAGGTAGCAACATGGAGAACATAACGAGATTTCGCGGAGAGTATGAGTTCCTTAGCAACTACTATGAAGCTCCCCTGACCTATAAGGGCTTTGCGTATGGGAGCAGTGAGGCGGCGTATCAGGGTGCGAAGTGCGGAGAAGCGGAATTGTTCTCTGGTCTCCGGCCTCATCAGTCGAAGGTGGAAGCGAGGAAGCTGCCAACCCGTGAAGATTGGGACGATGTGAAACTTGGGGTTATGGAGGAGATTGTCCGGGCGAAGTTCACGCAGAATGAGGAGCTTGCTGAACGTTTGCTTGCTACTGGGGACGCAATGATAGTTGAGGCGAATAACTGGCACGATACATTCTGGGGAGTTGACGGGAAGACGGGAGAGGGCTGTAACCACTTGGGAAAAATTCTCATGAAGATACGTGATGAACTGAGAGAGACTGTGATATAATTATTCAAAATTTAAATTTCAGCAAAAGGAGTGTAGACATAATGCGATTTGGCTGCTATAATCGAAGCCACGAAGCCACGAAGCCACGCTATAACTATGCCCTTATAGATGCTGAAATACTGAATGCTGAGACCAACGTCCTCATGTTTGGGAGAATGTTCCTGAACGTGAGGGCGATTTTTTATGTCGGAAAGGAGACATTATCATGGTCAAAAAGTTGTTGTGTTGTGTGGTGCTGGTAATGGTGCTGGCATCGGGGGCATTTGGTGAGGCTGAAATGTGGTTTGACAATAATCTTTCCATTGCAAGCCTCAAGGACGGGAAGCCGGATTATTCTGACGCGAGATTCAGTTATACAGGTTTCTCAATCGGCAATAACGATCTGATACTTACCAGAGACAACATGAGTCTCACGGGGAGTGTTACGATCTCAGGAGGGAATTATTCCTTCTGGAACGGAAAGGAGATGCAGAAGGTCTCAGGAACTCCGCAGACATTCAAACTTGCGCTTCCCACGTGGTCCACAATAGGAAGCGGGGCAGAATTTTATCCTTTCACAGACAGCGGCAGCGAACTCAGATTCTGCCTTGAAGCGGACGGCGGGCTTAACGGTGCAACTGTGAGCTGGAATTTTCCTGACTCCCCCTCGATGAACGGGACATATACGGTTCCGCACTACCTGACGACTCAGGAGCAGCTGGAAAATCACGTTGTGTACTTCGAGTTCATACGCTCAGGCGAGAACGTAACGGGCATCAACTGGCGCGTGGTGAAGGCTTCAGACACATCAAAGCCTGTATCGCTGGATTTCCCTGTGCAATTTCGCAGGCTGAGGGTATGGAACTTCGACGAGGAGAGGATCGTTGACCTCAAACCGAGTTTCTACATCGAGGCAGGACAAATTCCGGAAGGCGTATTGATGTTCGATGACCCCATAAAGGAGTCGGACATATGGAACGTAATGACGAAATTCTACACGTATGACGAACCCGTCGAGAAGGGATACCTTTGGCATTACTATGCTCCTTCAGAGCCTGCGAGTCTGTATCTATGGATTCGCCACGCATCAGACGCATCACTTGTGAACGGGAAATCAGACTACAGCACCGCAAAATTCTCCGATGTCGCTTTCTACCTTCCTAACAGTAGCCCCGTAATCGCTGAAGCCAAGTATTTCACAGACGCAGGGCGAGTAACGATCCCAAATGGAGAATATACGCTGAAGGATGCTGACACGGGCGAAACTCTCAGCACTGTAACGGGAAATACTGCCTTGAAGCTGAAATTTGACGCAGAAGGTACAGTAGGCGGTGAGTACTTGGAATATCACACAGTGAATGACAACGGAAGGTTCGTAGCCCTTGCAGGAAGAGCAGAAACAGACCTCAACGGCAAAAAATTAACGTGGACATTCCCAGCGGAACTCAATCTCGATGGGAGCGGAACAGTCCCGAACTACAAGTCAACAGCCCAGCAACTTGCTTCAGGAGTTCCGTATATCGAGTTAGTGAGTGAGGACGGGTACGTAACGGCGGTGAAGTACAAGATAGTTACAGCGTCAGACACGTCAACGGCAATCACGCCAGCATACAGGACTGATTTCACTTTCTACTTTGACCGAAATGAAGGACTTGAAGGTTCATCAAACTCCTACATGACTGATCGTTTACGCAACGTAGCATCAGGAACATATACACTCGATGTTCCTCAGCCTTTGAATACTGTCAAGCGCGTTCGCGTACGTTTCCGCTCATATGAAGGCAGCGACAACCCCGACATCTACCAGTGGAACTTCTATCCTGCCTCAGCTCCTGCGCCCATCACCATCACTACATCCACTCTTCCGAGCGCAGCATCAGGAACGTACTACACCGTAACCCTCGCTGCAAACGTTCCAGGCGTGTCATGGCGTGTATCATCGGGTGCACTTCCGGAAGGCCTCAGCCTCAACTCATCGACTGGGACAATCTCGGGCACTCCCACTACATTAGGCAGATCGACATTCAAGGTTACAGCCGAGATGCCGGGATATATAGGCGCAGAAAAACAGTTCAATCTCACGGTAAGACCCCCGATAACTCAGACAATCTGGATATCCACAAGGACAGTCCCCCAAGGTGTTGTTGGAATGTCCTACAATACAACACTTGTGTCAAGTCCTTCCGGAGCAACGTGGACGCTTACGGGCAATCTTCCTGCTGGCCTCACTCTCGACTCATCAGGCAGAATTTCGGGTACTCCGACTGTTTCAGGCAGCTTCCCGTTCACAGTTACGGCAAGCTACAGCACGGCAAGCAGAGTTCGCGATCTCACACTCACGGTGAATCCCCTCAAAATCACGACGGCCTCATTACCGGGCGGGACTGTGGGTGATGCCTACAACCAGACTATCAGCTCCAACGGTTCAGGCCTGACTTGGACGGTGAATGCTGGGGCACTTCCGGCGGGCTTGACGCTCAATGAGAACAACGGGGTACTCTCAGGGACATTGACTGAAGCGGGGGATTACACGTTCACGGTCTATGCGTACAACACATATGCCAGCGCGTCAAAGCAATTCACTGTGAAGGTTCAGGGCAACGGTAGCAGTGGAGGCGGCGGAGGAGGCTGTAACGGTCTGGCTGGTCTAGCCGCAATCGCATCACTCGCGTTCTTCCTCAGGAAACGTTAGCACACAACGCAAAACCTGCCCCAATTTTGAGGCAGGCATCTTCTTCGTTGAAACGTCAAAAATGCCTCCTCATGCAATTACACGGGGAGGCAAAAATTTTAGTCCTTCTTTGGGTGAAGATTAGCCAGAGCTTCGGCCATGTCAATCTCCAGAAAATCCGCGACA
>JAFRSL010000046.1 GCA_017427625.1 Synergistaceae bacterium
GCTGTACATGTAACTTGAAGAGAAGTTCAGGGAAAAGTTATTGGCGGCAAATGCGGCAGGGATACACCCGGTAACATGCCGAACCCGGAAGTTAAGCCTGCGAGCGTTGATGGTACTGTGCGGGGTACGCACGGGAGAGCAGACCGCTGCCAGTTTAGATTTCATTTAGAGAGGAAGTTCCACTTTTGGGGCTTCCTCTTTTTTTATTTGTTACAACCTTTTAGCGGGTATAAGATTTTCTTTTAGGCCACGTAAAATTTGACGAGAGGTTACCGTAGTTACGATAACGTTCATTTTCATTTTGTGATCGTTCTTTATAGCGCAACACACACATTCTTTATCAGCATCATCGCGTGCTTCAAATTGCACTCCGTTGTCATTTGGTTTAGGAAGAAAATGCCCAGTCCAATAAACGGCTTCTGGGATACCATTGGGATACGCATTATCTTTTCTTCGCTCCTTTGTACTGATATACCTCAGCGATAAACTCTTGGATGTTATAACTTGGAATATCCTGACAGAATACTTAACCCCCACTTACGTCAAAACGGTTTCTCGTCGGGCTTCACAGGGCGTTCCTCAAGTTGTTCCCATGATATTGTCTTTGGCCGTCTCAATATTGCCTCGTCAGCACAGAGTACCTTCACCTTCAGCACACGGTTGATGTAAGCTATTTCAAGAATGTTGCCTTCGCGGACCTCGCTTGATGGTTTGCATTCTCTTCCCTCAAGACGCACTGCTCCCAACTCTATCATCTCTTGTGCAACTGTTCGACGCTTTACAAGACGCGCTAACTTCAGAAATTTATCGAGCCTCATAAATTTTATGCCTCCTATTTAGAATATTTATTAGTATATCAGGTTTGATGGGATAAAAAAATTCCCCCCGACTTTTCATCGAGGGGATTAACTTTCTTCCTACGCCGAAACGATTTCCTTTATCTTCATCAGTCGGCTTAACGTTGACCTGTCCTGTTCGTCAAGCTTCATGCTGATGTATCGTATCGTCTCAGCCAAATTCGGAATCATCACGTATTCCAGAGCGTTGACCCTTCTTCTCGTGCGCTCAATCTCTCCGGCCATCAGTCGAATCGCTTTCTCCTCCGCCGCAAGGTGCAGAAGTTTCACGATTATTCCGCTGAACTGTTCAAGAGCAGCATCAAGCAGTAACGGCACGTTCACGAACCCGTAGTTCACGGGGTTTCCCTCCTGCTTAACGTCGTACTCAGGCACCATAACGCTCATCACATTATGCCACGTTACAGAGAGTGTCGACTTCGCGCCAGGGAAGATCAGTGCCTGCTCCAAGATCTCAGGTGTCGTCTGTGCGCGTGATAGCACGAATGTCCCGTAGCACTCCGCAAGTTCCTTCTCGACAGCCTCGCGGAGTTCTTTGCCAGCACGAGCCTTCTCCAAGAATGCCTTGATCAGCGCGTCCTGTTTGTCCTTCAGAAGTTTGTGGCCGCGTTTCGCAACCGCAAGCCTCTTCTTAAGGCGGGACAATTCCATTCGGTTGGGGTTGACGTTGATTCTCGCCATCGTCAGAACCCTCCTTTATTCCTCGCCCTTCTCAGCCTTAGCCTTCAGTAACGGGTTGAGGTATTTCTCGATGTACGCGTCGCGGATTCTCTTGAGTTCCTTCACAGGGATCATCGTCAGCAAGTCCCAGCCGAGTTCAAGTGTCTCCTTGATTGTGCGGTTCTCGTACTCGCCCTGACGTACATATCTGTCCTCGAATACCGTTGAGAATTTTGCGAACGCCTTATCCTCGTCTGACAGCGCACCTTCTCCGAGAATGACCGCAAGCTCCTTAGCCTCTTTGCCTCTCGCATAAGCCGCAAAAAGCTGGTTCATCAAATCGGCGTGATCCTCGCGGGTCTTGTCGCGTCCGATACCTTTATCCTTCAGACGTGAAAGTGAAGGCATTACGTCAACAGGCGGGTAAATTCCCTGTCTGTGAAGGCTTCGGCTGAGGATAATCTGTCCCTCAGTGATGTAGCCCGTAAGGTCGGGAATCGGGTGCGTCTTGTCGTCCTCAGGCATCGTCAAAATCGGAATCTGAGTGATTGAGCCGCTCTTGCCCTTCAGTCTTCCTGCCCTCTCGTACATAGTCGCAAGGTCTGTGTACAAGTATCCGGGATAGCCGCGACGACCGGGAACTTCCTTACGTGCCGCTGAAATCTCACGCAGAGCCTCGCAGTAGTTCGTGAGGTCTGTCAGGATTACGACGACGTGCATGTTGCACTCGAACGCAAGGTATTCCGCCGCTGTCAATGCGATACGAGGTGTTGATATACGCTCGATTGCGGGGTCATCTGCAAGGTTGATGTAGAGAACTGTGCGCTGTAACGCTCCCGTCCTTCTGAAGTCCTCCATGAAGAATGAGGCTTCCTCGAACGTGATACCCATTGCCGCGAATACAACCGCGAAATCCTCATGGCCGCTGATAACAGTCGCCTGACGCGCAATCTGTGCTGCCATTCTGTTGTGAGGAAGTCCTGACGCTGAGAATATCGGGAGCTTCTGGCCTCTGACCATCGGGTTGAGTCCGTCGATCGTCGATATTCCTGTCTGAATGAACTCCGAAGGGAAGTCGCGCGAAAACGGGTTCATGGGCATACCGTTAATGTCGATGTTCTGTTCAGGGATTAACGTTGCTCCTCCGTCAATAGGCTCACCGCGTCCGTTGAAGACTCGTCCCAACATATCGCGTGATACAGGGAGCGTTAGAACTTTTCCCAAGAAGCGAACTTTAGCGTCCTCGTTCTCGATTCCTGTCGTTCCCTCGAAGACCTGAACCAATGCTCTGTCGCTCTCGATTTCAAGAACTTTTCCGCGTCTCTTGTCCCCGTTTGCGAGTGTGATTTCGACCAGCTCGTCATAACGTACGTCCTGCGTCTTCTCGACCATCATAAGCGGGCCGGATATGCTCGATATCGTCCTATACTCTCTAGGCAGCATTGTTCTCACCTCCGACGGGGATTATTCCGTTTATCTGCTCCTTGATTGTGTCGTCGAGCTTGTCAATCTGGCCGATGTCCTTCTCCTCAAGGTAACGCATTCTCGCAATCTGCTCACGAACAGGAAGGTTAAAGAGCTTGTTCATGGCCGCGCCCTTGTGGAGTGCGTCAATTCCCGCATGATGGAACGCGACAATCGTCTTCAGCATCTTGAACTGCTTATCCATCGAAGCATAAGTGTCAATCTCGTGGAAAGCGTTTTGATGGAGGAAGTCCTCGCGGAGTGATTTCGCTGTCTCCATGACCATGCGCTCATCGCGTGAAAGTGCGTCGATTCCTACGAGTCTCACAATTTCGTTGAGCTGTGATTCCTGCTCAAGAAGGCTCATTGCCTCAACACGAAGCCCGCTCCACTGGTCATCAAATTTCTCGTCCCAATACGGATCAAGCCTCTCCGTGTAGAGTGAGTAGCTGTTGAGCCAGTTGATTGCCGGGAAGTGCCTCTGATACGCCAAATTCGCATCAAGTCCCCAGAATACTTTTGTAACTCGAAGCGTGTTCTGTGTAACAGGCTCTGAAAGGTCTCCGCCGGGAGGTGAAACTGCCCCGATGACGGTGATTGAACCTTCGCGCCCGTCCTTGCCGTTTACGATGCAGCGTCCAGCTCTCTCGTAGAATGATGCAAGACGTGTACCGAGATATGCTGGGTAACCTTCTTCGCCCGGCATTTCCTCAAGTCGTCCTGACATTTCGCGGAGTGCCTCTGCCCAACGTGATGTACTGTCGGCCATGAGTGCCACTGAGTAGCCCATGTCCCTGTAATACTCAGCGAGCGTGATCGCCGTGTAAACGCTTGCTTCACGGGCAGCAACGGGCATGTTCGACGTGTTTGCGATGAGTGTTGTACGCTTCATCAAGGGCTGCCCGGTCTGAGGGTCGTCAAGCTCCGGGAACTCAAGAAGAACGTCCGTCATCTCGTTTCCGCGCTCTCCGCAGCCTACGTAAACAACTATCTGAGCCTGTGCCCACTTTGCGAACTGGTGCTGAATGACCGTCTTTCCTGAACCAAACGGGCCGGGAACGCAAGCTGTTCCGCCGAGTGCGACGGGGAAGAATGCGTCAACAACCCTCTGCCCTGTCGTCATTGGTACGTTCGGCGCAAGACGAGTCTTAACGGGACGCGGCTTACGGACTGGCCAACGCTGAAGCATCTTCACTTCATGCTTCGTTCCGTTGTCGTCGATCACCGCGATTACTTCCTCGATTGTATGCTCGCCCTTCTCGATTTTTGCTACCTTACCTTTGACACCGTAAGGCACCATTATCCTGTGTTCAACGACTACGGTCTCCTGAACTGTTCCGAGAATGTCGCCCGCTATAACTTCGTCGCCGACCTTGACCTTCGGGGTGAAGTCCCACTTCTTGTTACGGTCAAGCGCAGGGACGCTGATTCCCCTCGAAATGTAGGGGCTTTTAGCGGCTTTCTCGATGAGTTCAAGCGGCCTCTGAATACCGTCGTAGAACTGCTCAATGATTCCCGGCCCAAGCTCGACGCTCAAAGGTTCGCCCATTGACACAACGGGTTCGCCCGGCATCAGTCCAGAAGTTTCCTCGTAGACCTGTATTGATGCCTTGTCGCCGTTTACCTCCAGTATCTCGCCGACGAGTCCGAGTTCGCCAATATGCACAACGTCCTGCATACTTGCGCCCTCCATTCCGCCAGCGACTACAAGAGAGCCGGAGATCCTCTCTATTACTCCTTTTATTTCCTTTTTCTCAGGCATTTAATCTCTCCCGCCTCCGTTTTATTATCGTTCCGCAAAAATATCCATACCGACAGCTTTCTCAACGCTTCCACGAATTGAGGCAAGCCCTGCGCCCGTCGCCCCTGAAGGCCCGGGTACTGGGAGAACGCTCGTATGATATTTGTCATTGATTTCCTCGACCTTCGACGTGAACTCAACGAACAAATCTTCCTGTATGAACACTACCGCATAATCTTCCCGCGCTAACTGCTCAAGTGTCGACTCAAATGTCCCGCGTGTCTCTGGGGTAAGAATTACGCTCCTCACTCCGACTGCCTGGAATGGAAGTGCCATCTCGTAGCTTCCGATTGCCGCCATAGGTTTGTTATCTGCCATTGCTCAGAAGCCTCCTCCCAAATTCACGGTCAAGCCCTCCTGCTACACAAACAAGCGCAACCCTCATGTTGCGGGTCTCAGCCTCTTTCGTGAGAAGGTAGAGAAGGACATTCGCCGGAGCATCAATCGAGTATTTCGCGCCCTCAAGAACATTCACAAGATAGTCATCGAGCGACTTCGACACGTCAGACAGCGAAGCCTTAATGTCTCCAGTATCCTGCAACGCTCCGAGAACTGCGCCGATGTCTGTATGAGACAGCAGCCTGCTCCATGTCTCCTGAGGCTCATTGAGAAGCCTGGCCATGTCGTCAGGTGCTATAGTCCCGCCCTCGTGGAAGAAGGGCAACGCCTTTGCGCTCTCGTACTTCATTCGCGCGAGACGCACCGCACTCCTCAAATTCTCAGCGTCAATCCTGTGCTTGACCCACGCGGTAATCTCAGGCATCTTCAGACCGTCAGCAACTCCGAGCATTGCCTTGAACATCTGGTGGTCAATGAGTAGTTCAACGGCCTGCGCGTTCTTTGTCGCGTCCCAAAGCTGCCAGCACTGGGGGATTAAGTCCGTCAGTCCGTAAGGAAGATAGCTGTATTCCTCCGTCTCGATTGCGTTCGTGAGCAATTCTGTATCAATCGTCCCCAGCTTCGAGAGAAGGTCATAACGTCGTCCCTCAGACTCTCCGCCTCTGACCTTGAACAGTCCCTTAAGCAACACTTTCACATTGTGGAAGTCATAGGGCAGACGGAAGATTTCGAGTAATTCCTTGTCAGGCACAAACGATTCAAGTTCCTCGCATGTCGCAAGCATCTCTGAATCTATGGCCTTGTCGAAATTCCCCGCACCTGAAATCCACTGTGAATAGCTGGTCTCACCAAGTGCCTTGAGTGCGTCGTCAACATTTGCGCTGTCCATTAGGCGCGAGAAAAATGCCGTGTCCAGTATGTGATTTTCCATACCCCGCAAACGTGCTACGGTGTATACGTAACTCACGACAACAGC
>JAFRSL010000047.1 GCA_017427625.1 Synergistaceae bacterium
ACCGCTCTCATACATCTACGAGAACATGAACATGGCGTTGATGCTCCTCTTGATGTCATTCGTCGTAATCCAGGCAGTTGTCAGGATTGCAGGGCGAAAATTCTCCGAGAAACTCGTGGCACCAATACACAGACTTAGCCAAGATGTTGAGGAAATCAGCGGCGGCGACCTTGAACACAGGGCAGAAGTAATGAGCGATGACGAGATAGGAGAACTCGCAAAGAACTTCAACGGAATGACGGAATCACTCAGGAAATATATCGCTAACCTTGCTGACGTTACGGCCGAGAAGGAACGGATTGGCGCGGAGCTTAACATAGCGACTCAGATTCAGGCTGACATGCTCCCGAAGATAATTCCTCCCTTCCTTAACCACGAAGCATTCGACATCAGCGCGACAATGTACCCTGCGAAGGAAGTCGGCGGAGATTCTATGACTTCTTCATGATTGATGACGACCATTTGGCTCTTGTCATGGCCGATGTCTCAGGGAAGGGAGTCCCTGCTGCGCTCTTCATGGTCATAGCGAAAACTCTCATCAAGAACCGCTCCATGATGGGAGGCACTCCGGGCGAAATACTCCATGACGTGAACAACCAGCTATGCGAGAGCAACGATTCGTCCCTGTTCGTTACCGTTTGGCTCGGAATACTTGAACTTTCGACGGGAAAAGTCATTGCTTCAAACGCGGGCCATGAACCCCCGGCGGTCAGAAGGGCAGGAGGAAAGTATGAGCTTTTCGAGACGACTCAGAACACCGCAGTTGCAATAATTGAGGATATGGAGTTCACGGACGGCGAGTTCCAGCTTGAACACCTCGTCACGATCTATCTTTACACCGACGGGGTAACTGAAGCGACGAACATTAACCGGCAGCTTTACGGCACTGAGAGAATGATAGATGAACTCAACAAAACTCTAGGTGCCCCCGCTGATGAAGTCCTGAGCATAATGAACAAGTCAGTCATGGATTTCACGGGCGAGGCCATGCAGTTCGATGACCTTACAATGCTTTGCCTTCAGTTCTTCGGGAGGCCTGACGAGCTTACTGTTGAGGCGAAGACGGAGAGGCTTCATGATGTCATAGCTTTCGTTGACGAGTACCTCGAAAAGTGGGGCTGCCCTATGGATTTCATCTCTGAGATAGAGCTTGCGGTCGAGGAAATTTTCGTGAACATCGCGCATTACGCCTACAATGACAAAGAGGGCGGAGGCACTGCGACAATCAGCATCCGTTATCTTGGCAAGGACGTTGAGATCATCTTCACCGACAGCGGAACTCCGTATAACCCTCTCGAACACGATGACCCTGATATTACGCTGAGTGCCGAAGAGAGGGAGATAGGCGGTCTCGGAATCTATATCGTCAAGCAGAGCATGAACTCGGTATCCTATGAGTACATCGGCGACAACAACGTCCTCAAAATACGCAAGGACATACATGAAACTGAAGAATAGAGGGGATTATTCGTTATGCTTATCTCACGTCAAAAAGAGTTGGCAGACCGTCAAAGGGAAGCGGCCGAACGAAAAGCTGAACGTCAAAAGAAGGAAGCTGAACGCAAGAAGAAGCTCGCAAAATATCAGCATGAACTGACCGAACTTGAGCAGGCTTACCAACTGGGCAGCTTTCAGTTTTTCGTGGTCTGCGGGCCTGAAGGGTCAGGGAAAACGATGCTTGTTCAGGAGTTCTGCGGCTGGAAGAAAAGGATATTCTTCAAGGCTTCAGGGAAGGATATAGCAAGCCTTCAGAGTTTCGCGGAAAGATTGCAGGGACGCTACGATAAACCTTGCGCTTTCACTGACTGGAAAAACGCATTCAAATATGTTGCGGACAAAGAGCAGGACAAAAACAGAATGAGCGAGCGCCTTGTTCTGGTTCTTCATGAGTTTCCTGACCCTGTGAGGCGTGATGACAAATTCATGGAGATGTTCAAGGAAGCAATAGAACAGAATTTGAGCCGGACAAAAATATTCCTGATACTTGTGAGCAGCGATATGGAGTTTTCGCAGAAATACTTTCTCGATGAAGACGCGCTACTCCACAAGAACATGAGCGGCTGTATACGCATTGAGAACACGACGCTTAACGATGATGAAGCTGAGAAAATTGCGGACGAGGCGGCAAGAATGGCAAAGGGTATCAGCAATGCCCGAATGAAGATACAGAAGTTCTCGGCCGATGACATTATTCTCCGCGAGGGCGAGACCAACGACGCAATCTACAAGATCATAACCGGCTCTGCTGTCTGCTGGTTCAAGTATGGCACTGATGACGAGTACGTTCTTTCGAGCGTGGCAGACGGTGAATGCTTCGTGGAGTATTCTGTTTTGACGGGAGAACCTAGCATTTACACGGTTGTGGCGTTCAGCGATATGATTGTCATGAAGATAACGAAAGATGACCTGATTACATTCGTTGAGATGAACGCGAAGAATGCCATCGACATTATGGGCAACACGGCAAGAATGCTCAACGTTATGGCGATGAATATCGATATGCTACGAAGCGAGGGGACTTCAAGTAACCTACAGCCCGACAACGTATAAAAATTTCCCCTCAGCTCAAAACTGGGGGATTTTTTCTTACCCTGCTTTCAGATATTTTCACTTAGACAAAGATACGTAATTCTACTTTTGAAAAAAAAAAAAATAAGTAACCTATAATTCATTACAAATCTTAAAGGTTAAGGAGTGGTTACAGTTGAGCAAGATGTTCAAAGTAGTATGTGCATCAATGCTTATAGTAGCGTTCGCATTCACGTTCGATGCTGACGTGGCACTCGCAAAACGTCGCAGGCCGCAGCCCGTCCCGAAAGAGGAATTGGAGCGCAGGGAAAGAGAGCGCATTCTGAACTCGCAGTTGGGCCGTGAGCTTATCGAATGGGACCGCAAGTACGGATCTGGCGCACAGAAGAGACACGACGAGGAATTACAGCGTGAAATGGAAAGGCGCAGGAAGAAGAAGGAAATAGAGAGAAAGGCTCTCGAAGATGCTGAAATACTCGGCGAAATCATCGGCGAAGAGCTGCGGAAGTAAGGAGGATTCACAATGAGACTGAATAGAAAATTTGTGCTCGTTCTCGTGGCTGTAGCGATTCTTTCTGTTGCCGCTCTTCCGGCAATGGCTGCCCGTGTTGAGACAATGAACGACTTGATGTCCGCAAAAGTCGGCGTTCAGGCTGGCTCTGTGTCGGAGAGGATCATCAAGATTCTTCTGGAAGGTTCTGACGGCGAGGCTGTGTCTTTCGAGAATGTCTATGACATCGTTAAAGCCTTGAAAGCTCACCTGATTGACGCTGCTGTTATGGACAAGACTCCGGCGAGGTATTTTGCCATAACGGAACGTGAAAGCCTGCGTCTTCTTGCCAATGAACCTGTCTCGAAAAACCTGCCTTACGCAATCGCTTTCAGGAAAGGTGATGCGCTTCGTGAAAAGGTCAACAAGGCTCTCGCTGAACTCAAGGCGGACGGTACACGCAACAAAATCATCGCCAAGTACATCGTCGGCTACCCTGAGCCTGGAGAGATCGACTTCAACCAGAACGACAACTACGAAAAGCTGTGGGTGGGTTGCGCGGCTGGCTTCCCTCCTTACGAGATGAGGAGCAGACACGGCTTCTACGGAATCGACATCGAACTTAGTGCGGCAATCGCCAAGAAGCTGGGAATGGAACTTGTAATCGCTGACTACAGGTTCGAGGATCTTGCTGAAGCTCTGCTTGACGGGAAAATCGACATGATTTGCTCCGCCGTCAGCGTCAATGAGGAACGCAAGGAATTCCTCGACTTCTCAGAGCCCTACGACTCGGACCAGCAGTTCATCGTGGTATTGAAGTAAGACAACACCGAACCCGAAATAAAACTTCTTTCTTACGAATTTTACCCCTCACTCAAATCCGGAGGGGTATTTTCTTCTCTAATGCCACTTGAACGGAGGCTCAGTGTAACCGTAGAACGCATACTCCGCCCCAGTCCTTTCAGCCCAGCCGCGATTGCCGTAATCATAGTGCCACCACTCGGAAGGATAGTTGCTGAACCCCGCGCCTGTCATTAAACGGAGAAGTAGCTTCCTGTTCGATGCGGCTATGACGTTGTCGTGTGTCTCGTAGTAATACGTGTGTGAATGTTCCTCAGTGTCATCGAAATTCCCGCCCATGTCGAGAAGCCGGCCGTACCTGTCCGCTAGCGTCAAGTCCAAAGCTCCGCCCGTCAAATGCCATGATACTGACTCATATTCCTTTGAGGGAGGGTAAACGAACACTGCCGCATGTCTTTGCGCGTCATCGTGGGAGTGTCCCTTCGCTTTCATTCGCTCAACCATTTTCTCGAACAGCAATTTCTGAAGCTCATAGCTCCTCCAGCCATCCCAAATAACGATCCTCATACCGTCAGGCAAAGACTCCGTAACCTTCAGCAGTCTCTCGTATACTCCCTCGCGAATCCAAACGTCAGGGATTGATCCTTTCAGCCCCTCGCCGTAATACCAGCTTCGAGCAACTATCTTCTCAGGGTAAAGACTCGCCTGCACAAGCGGTTCATTGTTCTCGCGTAATTCCATGTGATTGTTCCTCCGTATTAGTATCAGGCTGATTATACGATATAATTCATGGCGTTCACGAAATTTTAAGGGGGTAATAAAATGCAGCAGCTATACGCATCATGGAGAATGTCATACATCGAAGCACCAAAGCACGAGGGTTGCATATTCTGCGACTTTCCGGCGGAACACAAAGATGACGAGCATTTCATAGTACACAGGGGCGAGTCATGCTTCGTAATAATGAACCTCTACCCGTACAATCCCGGCCACATGATGGTGATTCCCTACAGGCACACGAACGTCTACGAGGGACTGACCGACGCTGAGGCTATGGAGATTCACACACTGACATCAAAGGCTCTCCGCGTCCTCAAAAGCGTGATGCACCCTGATGGTTTCAACATGGGCATAAACTTGGGAAGGACGGCAGGAGCAGGGGTTGACGGACACCTTCACAGGCACATAGTCCCGCGTTGGAACGGCGATAACAACTTCATGCCGGTTATAGGCGAGACGAGGGTACTTTCTGACGCAATCGCTAACTCGTGGCGGAAGATAAAAGATGCGTGGGATGAATGCCTTTAGAGCCTGAAAGCCCCGCAAAATACGAGGAGAAGATAAAGCGTTCGGTATTCATTGCCGACGTTTTCCCTTGCCATGACGAGGAGGAAGCACGCAGCATTCTCGCTGATGTAACGTCGAAATACAGGGACGCTACGCATAATTGCCGGGCTTACGTTCTCGCGGACGGTACGGAATACAGCTCCGATGACGGCGAGCCTTCGGGGACTGCGGGGAAGCCCATACTCGGCGCGATAAAGCGTTCGGGTCTCGTAAATGTCATGGTGATCGTAACGAGGTATTTCGGGGGCGTTAAGCTTGGAGTGAGGGGGCTTATTGACGCTTATGGTGATACGGCCACGAAAGCCCTTGAGGTTTGCGGGAAGATTGAGAGAGTCATTACGTCGACATTCCGGATCGCTCTCGGATATAACGCTGTAGGGAATGTTACGAGGCTCCTTGAGGGTACGGGGGCTGTAAATCTGAGGTGGGATTACACGGAGAATGTGAACGTTTCGGCTGACGTTCCGGAAGGTGAATGTGAGAGGATAGCGCGTGAACTTGAGGAGATGAAAGCGCGGGGGATTATTGCGGAATGGGAGAAGGTATCATGAACATCACTATGCTAGGAACTGGCAATGCACTTTCAACCGAATGCTATAACACCTGCTTCGTCATCAGCGACTCAGGCCGTAACTTTCTCATTGACACGGGCGGAGGAAACGGAATACTCCATCAGCTGTGACACTCTGGCTTCAGTCTCAATGACATTCACGATATTTTCATCAGCCACAGCCATATCGACCACATTCTCGGCGTAATCTGGGTAATCCGAATCTCAGCGCAACAGATGAACAAGGGGAATTTTTCCGGAGACATCAACATATATTCGCATGACGAGGTTATCCCGCTGGTTGATGAACTTGCGAGGAAATTATTGCTCCCGTATCAATATGATTTTGTGGGGCGACGCATTCACCTTCACACCGTAAGCAGCAACGAGACACGAAACATCATCGGCCATGAAGTGAGGTTCTTCGACATACATTCGTCGAGGACAAAGCAATTCGGTTTCACTATGGATTGCGGAAGGCTGGTATTCTGCGGTGATGAACCATGCCACAATGAATGCGAGGCTTACGTTTCGGGCTGTGAATGGCTGATGCACGAGGCTTTCTGCCTTTACTCGGAGGCTGAGAGGTTCGCGCCCTACGAGAAGCACCATTCAACCGTCAAAGATGCCTGCGAATTAGCTCAGAGGCTAGGCGTGAAGAATATCATTCTCTATCACACTGAGGACTCGGACTTGCCTCACAGAAAGGAACGTTATACGGCTGAGGGCAGAGAGTATTTCGGCGGGAATATATTTGTTCCTGACGACTTGGAGAACATCGCGCTGTAGTATAATTATTCATATTTATATTGTGAGGAGTGAAATTATCATGCTCGGCGATTATACATGGGACGTAATCGAGAAGGAGTCGGAGTGCCTTGCCCAACGCTTTCAGGCCGTGAGCAAGAACGTGGCAAACGCTAACACGCCCGGCTATGCGCGGCATAATGTCTCATTCGAGGATCAAATGCGCGAAGTCATGGAGCAGGGAAAGCACCTTCACATGACCGTAACGAACGCAGGACATATCCCGTCTCACCCGCTGAAGATTAAGGACGTTCACGCCGCCGACGTAAAAATCATGGACGAGCAATATCGCCTCGACCTCAACAACGTAGACCCGGAAAGAGAGATGGCTGTTCTTGCCGAGACGCGAATGATGTACACGGGCTTCATGAGGGTTGCGGCAAACAAGCTCACAATGCTTAAATCAGTTATAGCAGGGAGGTAGAAGCCATGAGGATATTTGACAGCCTTGAAGTCGCAGGAAGTTCATTGACGGCTCATCGCTTATGGATGGACACAATTTCGTCGAACCTCGCCAACATCAACACTACACGCACAAAAGCAGGAGGCCCATACAAGCGCAGAGTCCCCGTTTTCGCGGAGATGCTTGATGAGACTTTGGGAGGTTACCACGACATAGGAGGCGTTAGAGTTCTCGGAATTTCGGAGGATCAGGGCGCGCCCAGAATGGCATATCAGCCTGACCACCCCGACGCAAACGAGGAAGGTTATGTTGCGTACCCGAATGTCAATCTCGTTCGTGAGATGACCGACATGCTAGTTGCGAGCAGGGCATACGAGGCGAATTTGAGCGTTGTTACGACTGGGAGGGACATGTGGAACGGCGCACTCGACGTAATGAGAGGATAAGATTTTCCCGGAGGATTCGTGAGTGAGTCTTCCGGGAAATTTTTGGCTACGATTTTCTTCGTCCTGTTGAGGTTACTACAAACCGCTGTATGCAGATGAACAGGAGCAACAATAATCCTGTCGCAATCTTACCCCACCATGAGAGAAGATTCCCGTTGAACGTAATCAGCGCAGGTATCACTGACTTCAGAAGCACCCCGAATAGCGTCCCTATCATGTAGCCGAC
>JAFRSL010000048.1 GCA_017427625.1 Synergistaceae bacterium
AAGTACGGAAATCCTACGCGCGAGACTCTGGATGCAATGTATGAGGCAAGGCACGGAATAGGATACGTTATGACGGTTGATGAGGCCATTGAGGAGATACATGCGGCGTGTCGTAGAGAGTAGCCCGTATAGGAAGGATGTTAAGCGCACAGGAAAAGGCATACACAGCAAGGTGCTTGAAGAGGAGTTGCCTGCCGTCATCGAGGCTCTTTCTAACGGTGAAATACTCCCCCCTTCTTTTAGGGATCACCCACTTCACGGTAACATGAAAGGTTATAGGGAATGCCACATAAAACCTGATTTACTGCTTATATATTCTTATATAGGTGATGAATGGCTGAGGCTTGAGAGGCTCGGAACTCACGCTGACATTTTCGGGCTATAGGGAGAAATCCAGAACATAATCATAAAGAAGGACTTGGACTTGCGAAGCTTGAGGCACGTAACGAGGACTATATGTTCGGTGATGTACAAAAACAGCACCTCCCAATAACGAGAGATGCTGTGATAGTTTCACTCTTTCGATTTAGCCCATAGTGTCCCAGCTCTGGCCTTCTTCGAGGGTGTCGCTTCCGGTCAGATAAAGCTCCTTCGGAACTCCCGCGACTACGATTCCCGATTTCGGGTCAACGTAGTAATTCTTCGCGTCAAGGTCAGGGTCTTCGCCGATTACTGTGCCGTCAGGAATGATGTTGTGTCCGTCAATGATTGCGCGCTTGATTCGGCAATTCCTTCCGATAACAACGTCATGGCCGATGATGCTTTCTTCGACGACGCTTCCCGCCTGAATGAGACAGTTCCTCGCCAAAACCGAGTTCGATACGTCCGCGCCGAATATCCTGCTTCCTTCCGAGAGCATGACCCTGTTGATGTTGCAGGGATGTCCGCTGTCGGGATAGCAGTACGAAGGGGGATCTCCGTAGGATACCGTGCGAATCGGCCACATCGGGTTGTAGAGCGTCATTTCTGACTCGTGCCCGATAAGCTCCATGTGAGCCTGCCAGTACGCCTTGAGCGTT
This sequence comes from Synergistaceae bacterium, assembly GCA_017427625.1. GTDB lineage: Bacteria > Synergistota > Synergistia > Synergistales > Aminobacteriaceae > JAFUXM01. The sequence goes on from JAFRSL010000048.1 coordinate 1,020, forward strand.
CCTACATCGCGCCAGTAAGGTTTGTCCGTTCTCCACTGGTGTGTAAGCTCGGTCTCTGCTGACGGGTGAGGAAGTATGTTCGTCGAGAAGTCATAAGCGCAGACCTTCATTCCGTGTTCAACGAGGTCGGGGATTATGTCCTTTCCGAAATCGTGATGTGTCTCCTCTTTCATCGCGTCATCGTCGAGTGCTTCCTCGAGGACTTTGCGGTCGAATACGTAGTTGCCCATTGAGACATATGAGAATCCCGGCTTTCCAGGAATCTCAGGCGGATTCTTCGGCTTCTCCTGGAACTCGATGATTCGCCCGTTCTTGTCGGTCTTGATGCAGCCGAACTCTGTAGCGTCCGCGACAGGGACAACGTTTGCGGCAATCGTAACATCAGCGTGCTGTGCGTCGTGGAACTCGAGCATCTGGTCAACGTCCATCTTGTAGATGTGATCCGCTGCGAAGATACATACCTTGTCGGCCCTGTAGCGCGTGATCATGTGCTTTGCCTGGTATACTGCGTCCGCTGTTCCCTGGAACCAGTGCTCACCGCTCCACATCTGCGCGGGGATTGTGGTTACGAAGAAGTCGCGTCCTCTCATTGCTCCGCCGAACTGCCAGCCTCGTTCAATATGCTCATTGAGGGACTGGCTCTTGAACTGCGTTAGAACGTAGACAGAGTAGATTCCGCTGTTGATGAGGTTGGAGAGTGCAAAATCAATGATACGGTACTTTGCGGCGAAGTATACTGCAGGTTTTGCGCGGTAACTTGTGAGCGGCATAAGACGCTCGCCTTTTCCTCCGGCGAGTACAATGCCCAACACTCTTCCGTGTTTGCCTGTGTACATGAATTTTTACCTCCTTTGATTTATAAACAACGCCCCCGCATTTCTCGCATTTCTTAGCATTCACGCAAGGGGCATGATTCACCTTTTTACTGCAATAAATCCTCGTACATATCTTTATAGAGACCGGCTGACCTGTCCCACGTGAAATCTTCGCGCATTCCTTCGAGCATGATCTTTTTCCATGCGTTCTTGTCGCTGTTGTAACGGTCAACTGCTCGGCGCAAAGCCCACATCATTCCGTCAGCGTCGCAGGTCTGGAACGTGAAGCCGTTTCCGCCCTCAGGTCTGTCAACGTCAAACACAGTGTCTCTCAGTCCGCCGACTTCCCGGACTACAGGGACAGTTCCGTATCTCATCGAGATCATCTGAGAGAGTCCGCAAGGCTCAAAGACCGAAGGCATCAGGAAAATATCACCGCCTGCGTACATCAGGTGCGACAGAGGCTCGTCATATCCCTTGAATAGCTTGATGCTCTGAGGGAATGTCTCGGCTGCCTGAATGATTCCGTTCTCAATCCAGTCATTGCCAGAACCGAGAATTATGAGTTTCGCGCCCGTCTCCGCAATCTGCTCCGCCGCTGTGAATACCATGTCGAAGCCCTTTTGTTCAACAAGACGGCTGACGCACACTATCACGGGAGCTTCAGTATCGGGGTCAAGCCCTGCGCGTGAAAGCAATTCCCTCTTGCAGGTCTGTTTGCCCTTGAGGTCTTTCGCGCTGAACTTCGCAGGAAGCTCTTTATCTCCTGCGGGATCCCAGAATTTCACGTCGAGTCCGTTCAAGATTCCTCTGAGCTTGCTCCTCTGCTGGTAGAGAATCCCTGAGAGTTCGCGTGTTGACTCGTACGTCTGAATCTCGTTCGCGTATGTCGGCGATACTGTCGAGACTGCTGTGGCCGCAACGATTCCGCCCTTGAGCAGATTCACCTGTCCGTAAAATTCCATTGTTGACGAACTGAAGCTCCAGGGCTCAAGACCAGAAGCCTCAAGGAACGGCGACGGCTCAAAGATTCCCTGATAGGCGACATTGTGAAGAGTCATGATGGATTTTCCGCCGGTCTGCCGGTAGTGCCTGTGCCACGCAAGCGCGCAGGGAAGAAATGCTGAAGTCCAGTCGTGGCAGTGGTATATATCCGGCTCCCAGTCAATAGCGTCTTTGAGTTCAAGCGCCTGCATGCAGAAAACGGCAAACGGTGAAGCGGTCCAGAAATTCAGCTGAGACGGGTACATGTCTCCGCTGTAATCCTCGGCCTTGAGGAAATACGTCGGAACGCCTTTAACATCTGCCTTTATGACAGTTGCCGAATGTATGCGCCAGTCATAAGCCGCGTAAACTTTCGTCTTAACCGTTGTTGTCTTGAGACCTGCAGCCGCCGCCTTCTCAAGTACTCCGGGCCACGCTGGGGTTACGACTCTTACGTCAACTCCGGCCTGTCTGAGCGCTTTCGGGAGAGAACCTGCGACATCACCAAGCCCGCCTACTTTTGAAAAAGGGGCAAGCTCTGTCGTTACGAACAATACTTTTACAGCACTACCGTTTTTCGTCATTGCTGATTTACTGCATTCCTTTCACTGCAAAAATTTGATTTAATTTTTCACTACATTCCCCTGAAGTCGATCGAGTAGGCTTTCGAGGCGTACTCATGCACTACTCTGTGAGTGTTGAAGAAGCTCGCGTCAAGGGCGATTGTATGTCTCATCATGTCAACCCACTTGTCATGATTTTCGTAGTATGTGGGGATTACTTTATTCTCCAGCTTATCATAAAGGTCAACAGCGTCGAGTTTCTCATCGTAATGAGAACTGCCGTTCGCGTCCTGTGCTTCAGCCGCCAGCGGCTCAGGCCCGATTGACCAGCCCGTAACGTCCTCGATCCAGCCTTCAATCCACCAGCCGTCAAGAACTGAGAAATTCATGATACCGTTCATTGCGCATTTCATTCCTGATGTTCCGCTGGCTTCTCTGGGTCTTATCGGGTTGTTCAGCCAGACGTCAACACCCTGTGTCAGGAGCGAAGCTATCTCCATGTTGTAATTGTCCATGAAGACGATCTGAATGTTGCCGCTGAACTCATGAGACGCCTTGCGGATTCTCTGAAGGAGAGCTTTGCCGCCGTTGTCGGCAGGGTGAGATTTTCCGGCGAAGACGAATTGAATCTTTCTCTTTTCGGCAATTTTCTTGAGACGATCAACGTTAGTCAAAAGCAAATCCGCTCTTTTATACGTTGCCGCTCTTCTTGCGAATCCCAGTGTCAGAACATCGGGGTCAAGCTGGACTCCATTAGTTTCCATTATACGAGCAAAGAGCCTGAGCTTTGAAGCCTGATGAGCAGCCCAGATTTCTTTTGCCGGAATCGTGAGAGCCTGAACGAGTCTGCCCGGGTCTAACTCCCAGCCCGGAATGTGCTTGTTGTAGAGCTTGCGCATTCCTGAACTTACCCACGTTGTCGGGTGAATCCCGTTGGTGATCCAGTCAACAGTTTCCATGTGGAACATCGCGTTGCTGACTTCGGCGTGCTTCTTTGCGACTCCGTTGACGTAACGGCTGTATCTTAGACCTAACTCAGTCATCGAGACACCTGGTTTGTCTGGAATCATCTTATGAATTGTGGCTTTGGCATCGTCTGGGAAGACCTGATCGATTTCGCCGAACGTAAAGTAGTCATGGCCGGCTGGAACTGGAGTGTGTGTCGTGAAGACTACCTGCTCGCGGATTCTGTTGGGGTCGTAATAACCGAGTTCGCGCATTAGCTCAAGCGTCAAGAATCCAGCGTGGCCTTCGTTAAGATGGAACGTGTCGATGTTCATGTAGCCGAGTGCCCTGAGCATTCTGAGTC
>JAFRSL010000049.1 GCA_017427625.1 Synergistaceae bacterium
AATGAGCACGAGGCAATATACAAGCTCTGCATAGCAAAATGCTACAAACGGCTCGGAAAAGAGGATAAGGGCTTGAAGTGGCTTGATAGAGCTGTGTCGGAAGTGAAGAAGAATGAAAAAATGGTCAAGGAACTTATAGCACAATATTTTGCTGACTGACACGCGGCCATGATGCGTGAAAAACAAAGCTCCCCTGTCATTCAGAGGAGCCGAATTTTATTACCCTGTCGTAACCTTCGGGAAGATATTTGTATGTGAGAATGTATAGCGCGCTGCTGAGTCGGTTCAGTACGTGGCATACTGAAAACCGGGACTGCCCCAAATTTTGAGACAATCCCGGAAATCTAAGGAGATTTTAATGCGGAAGCTGGGTTATTGCGGCTTCTTATATCGTGATTCCTGCTTTGCGGAAAGTTGCGAGTACCTCATTGAGCGACTTGTATCCGACTTCCCTTGCCTTCTCTTTTCCTGAAGCGTCCCTGAATATCAGCATCGGAACATAACGGACGTTGTACTTCTTTGCGATGTCGGGGTTGTCCTCGAGGTAGATGTGAGCCGTTGAGATTTTCCCGCTGTACTTCGCGTTAATATCATCGAGGACTTTTGACATCTCCTCACACGCAGGACACGTCTTTGTTGAGAGCATTGTTATCGAAGGTAAAGACGCTGCCCCCGCAACCGAACACAACAACATCACAAGAAGTAATGACGAAACTATTTTTGCTTTCATTTAGACTATGCGCTCCCTTCTGAAATTTTTATGTGCTAATTTTACATGTGAATTTTATAAAATTTATGTGGTTCATGGCAATACATAGTATTAACTAAATTCGATTGCGCTATAATCTTCCATAAATAAATCTCAACAATGAGGAGAAAATTTACCAATGGAAGAACAGGGAAAAATTATCAGTTCGTGCGACATTGATTCAAACCTTGCGCTCCAAATCTGGACAAGGGGCAAAACTCCCAGACTCTCAATCCTCAACAAAACCAAAAATTCCCGCAAGCTCATTCATTTAGCGTGGGTCGAAAAACGTTCCCGCACACTCTCCATAAACGGAAAGAAGCCAGGCGAGAATATCACCTACAACGTAAGCGACTTTGAACCCGCAGTCACCAAAATACTCACAGAATATTTTGCGCGGACAACCTTCAAGGTCAAATACTTCAAGCTCGTGATCGACCTCGAAAAAGCCATTCACCGCCCTGAGCTTGCCACCAATAAGGCAGACTTCGCAATGATGACTGAGGAGAAGCGTTCGTCGCTTTGGGTTGCTGACTGTTCGGAAGGCGACAGGAATACGGGATACTTCAGGCCTTTCTTTCCGGCAAATCAGATGGAGGCAGAAATTCTAACTGAGGACAATCTCAAAATCACTAGCCTTCAAATGCGCTCGACAGAGGGACTCTTCAAGCTCGGAGTCGTCGATGCCCTCAAGAAAGCAAACCCCGAACGATGGCACAACACCGTCAGAGTTACGGCTGCGGCCATGCTTCTGGGATTCTCGTACTGCGGTGCCGACGGAACGAAAACTGCCGATTACTTTTGGACTGCCGGTGAAAAACCTGTGAACCTCAATCCTAATGTTACCGTCCTCAAAGCTCCAGTCAAGAAGCTCTCAATACATGATCCCGAACTCATGAGACTGGGCCACAAACTCACGGCTTATATCCGGCACTGCTACATGTTAGGCGATGTTGATGTGAGCTACCATGATGACAGCGAGAAGGAGCTTCAGGAGGCAGGCTTCACGAGGAACAGGCGAATTGACTTCAACACGGGAACACTCGGCGACGTACCTTACAGGGTAACTTTCTACGTCAACGAGGAGGAAGGTCTTACGGCTTTCGGCTGTAATCCAAGAATGCAGACATCGAGGCACAGGGGCGACATGGTGATAATGATACCTACGGTGATATTCAACGATGCCATGAAAGATGACACGATAGGCGGAACGGGCGGAAACGAGTTTTACACGCTCACGAGGCTTTTGTGGGCGAAGGAGTTTGATGAATGGTACGGAAGCATCAAGCCTTATGTCAGGAAATTCGCGGGGTTGATAGAAGAATGATGAGGAAAATTCTTTGCGTTGCGCTGCTTTTGATGACGTTCGGGGCCGCCAATGCCGAACAGCAGAGAAGAATATCAGTCGTAATCTTCCCGACCATAAACTCGACCGAGCTTGAAGTCTGGGAAAGCAAGTATTATCCCTACAATGTCCTTGAGGAAAAGATGTCGGAATACCTCGAGTCGCTTTATAAGACCTCGCCGTTGATTGAAGCTAGAGTTCTCGATGAGGCAGCGATGAACCGATGGCTTTCAGGTTCAAGGAGGGGTGATGACATGGCCGTGCAGTTGGAGCTTTATTCAGCCGTGATGAAGGACAAGCACGTCGTAGGAACGTCAACATCAGGAAGGGTGCTCGTCAGGATTCGAGTTTTCGACCGCGCAAAGGTGAAAGAGATCGCCGTCCGCAATGTTCGCGGGAAGAGCGCAAGGTTCACGCTAGATTCTGACGAGGATATATTCTGGTTCGACGCGGCTGTCGCGGGATTGGGGATACCGTTCGAGAAGGGGCTAGATCTCTTCGGCCTCACTAACTCGAAGTACACGGGGCAGAAGATGAGCCGTCCAACATGGGATCAGTTCAAGGGCACGGCTTATTGGCAGTCCATAAAGAACGCAATCGCCCAAGCAGAAAGAGAATCCCTCGACCAGATCCGCAACGTCATACGAAGCAACGAACCAAGCGCGGCATTTGCTGGACGTGATAACTTCTCCGACAGGTACACTACAATAGGAAGGATACTCGCTCCCACCGCTACGGCAACACGCAAGAGGCGCGACTACATAATATCGCTCGGAAAATTCGCAAACGGCTCGCTTGACGGCGTGAAGGTCGGCGAAGTTCTTGATGTTATAAGGGCTGACACTTACGTTACAGTCGTTCCTGAAGACCCCGTTGTCGTCCTCCCGAAAGTCGTCGGAAAAGTCAAAGTCATAAAGGTCTACGAGGATAACGCCATCGTCAGAGTCATCAAGGACAACAGGAAAGAACCCGTAACCCTCAAGGACTTAGTAGTCAAACAGACAGGAATAACAGGCAGGTGATACCAATGAGTAGAAAGTTTATGTTGACAGTTTTAATCGCGGTAATTTTTGCTGAGAGTGCTTACGCTGCTGCTGTACCTGATGATGACAGCGCAATATTCTCGCCGTACCCCGCACAGCCTCAGACACAGCAGGAGACTCAGCCGGAAACTCCAGCTCCTCAGAAGCCAGCACCAAAGAAGAAAGCTCCGGCGAAGAAGAAAGCCCCGGCGAAAAAGACTCCCGCTCCAAAGAAAGCAGCTCCCAAGAAGCCCACACCAGTCAGGCAGACTTCATTACAGAAGGGTATCGAGCTTATGCAGCAGGAACGATACGAGCAGGCCAAGCCGTACTTGCTCAAGGCCATTCAGGAGGAACGAAACAATCCTAATGCGTGGTACTGGTATGGCGTGTATCACGAGAAGACCGGCGGATTCTATCAGGCGCAGTATTTCTACAGCAAGGCCGTAACGATTGACCCGGCTTTTGAGCCGCTATCGAGGGTTGTATTCTACCCAGAGGACCCGGAAAAGACACCGTTATGGGATCCTAAGCGTCCGGCAAGAGTCTACCCTGTTGAGACCGCCAACGTACCCATGAACGTCTCAAGATTCCCGAACGCTCCCGATGACCCGGAAGTCCCCAAAGTCCCCGTATATACTCCGCCTGAGCCTGGATCATCACCACTCGACGGAGACTCGTGGAATCCAGCTGTCTATGTTCCGCCAAGACCTGAAGAACTCCCGGAGATGGACGGAAATTCACCCGTTTACATGCCGCCCGATGCTGCAGGTGTCGTCGCTGAAGAGAGGCCGACGCTTGAGATTCCGACTTACCAGCCCCAGAATGACCAGATTATTGCCGACAGGGACAAGATTCTACGCGCTGACAAGCCCCTCTATAATCCCCCAGAGCCGGGACAGAGGGTCGTTCAGCGTCCAGCGACTCAGACTCAGACTGAGCAGCCCAAAAAGGCCGTCAGCACCCCAGCGAAGACTACAACGTCAAAGAAGTCAGCAACAGTTCCGGCAAGCAGGGTAGTCCGACAGTCGCAGAAGAAGTCAACGCCTGCCGCGAAAACTCAGGGCAAGACTCCGACAAAGCAATCGCGGAAATCACAGCCTCAGACTCCAAAGTCTCCGGCATCTCAGGACGTTAGACCGCAGACTCTGCCGAGAACACAGCCGCAGCGTCAGCAGACACAGCCCGTAAAACCGCAGACCCCGAATCCTGTTCCGCCTGTGAGACAGGAACAGCCCGAACCGCCCGCGACACCGAGACGGCAGAATGAGTACATGCCGCCCGTTGGACAGTACGCGCCGGATCCGGGTACGATTCCGGACAGGCCGATTCCTCCGGTCGGTCAGGGAAACCAGAATTAGCGAGGTGATTATTATGATGAGGAAAGTTTTTGCAGGAATAACTCTTGCTGTTACGCTGATGAGTGCTGAGGCGTTCTGCGCGGAGAAGGCTATCCGTGTAAACCAGCCCGCATACCACTCGATGAATTTCTACGTCTACAAGCCCGGCAATCTCCCCAAAGATTTCTACGTTACCTTTGACGGCTATTTGGTCTACAAGGACACGAGGGGAGTCTGGAAATACGGAAGCGCGGAGAAATCAGGTCTCACAAAGACGGGCTACGTTGTTGGCTCTGTCTTGCCCTATGTGGTGAGGCTGAAACCCTACAACGTGAAAATTTCATCGGTCGCGCCTGTTCTGGGAAGCAACAGAGTCGTTGACCCTCCCGCGAATCCAGACGCAAAGCCCGAAGCGAGGTCAAACAGGGTCGTCTACATGCCGCCGGAAATGTACACCGAGCTTTACGCTCCACAGCTAATGAGCCCGAACGCCTCCGACTGGACGCAGAACTCAAACTTCATGGCCGTCGGAAAATGGCAGAAAAGCATCTCGAAAATGGGAGTGCTTTACCGCCCCAAAATACCCGTCGCGTGGAAGGGAGATTTCCCCGAAGTCGTCTACGCTTGGAACGGAATGAACTGGATACAGCTCGCCGCCAAGAGTCAAAACTCGTCAGCGAGAAGCATTCTCAGGCGTGAGATTTACGACCTCACCGTCAGCACAAACAAGACAAACCGACTCCGCTGGACTGACGACGACTCTCACGTTCTCGCCCAGTATTCGGCCATGTGGGGATATGAATGGGTAGGTCAGATTATTTTGGGGAGGGACTATTATTGATGATGAAGAAAATTCTCACGGCAATTCTCGCGCTTCTATTGTTGTCAACAACCGCACACGCAAAACGTTACATCACCGAGCCGCTGTTAGTGCCACAGTCTCCGTATGCCGGAATGACTTTCTACGTCTACCGCCCGTACAACATGCCTAAGGACTGGTACATCACCCTCGACGGTTACCCTGTTCACAAAAACGCCGATGGAATGTGGGTGTACGGCACGGCTGAAGGGCCTAACCTCGTCCCTACGAATTACGTCGTCGGCTCAATAGTCCCGTCAATGGCAGGGATAACGAAATGGATCAGCGATGTCCAGGTATCGGAGCTTCGGAAATTCCCGAACGCTGAAGTTCTTGAGGTCAGGCAGAAAGGTTTTACCCGCAACCAGATGGCACAGGGCAAAAAGTATTCAACCTACATTCCTGCATGGACGTTCAACCCCGCGTTCATGGCCGTTGGGAACTGGAAGGGCACCGTTGACCGCATGGCCGTGCTTTCGGAGCTTGGTGTTCCTGCGGCATGGTCGGGCGGAAGTCCGAGAGTGATTTACATCTGGACGGGGACAATGTGGACTCAGCTCGACACTGGGGAAGTACGCAACCCGAAAAGAATCTTCGTCAGGAATTACAGCAAGATTCAAAGGCTCGTAAGGGATTCGGGCTTCAAGTGGTACGCACAGGACACGCCGGTCTTGGCACAGCAGTCGAAGGCATGGGGGTATTACTGGCTCGGCGAGATAAGCATAAGGAACTAAACCATGAACAGACAAGAAGACGATTTCTTGCAGATGATGAATGAAACAGGAAGGCTCTCCGCGCTCCGAAACGCTGGGGAGCTTTCAAGTTTCGCTTTGTCCGCGCAGCAAAGTAACACTCTTGCGAATGACGTTGAATTTTGGCGATGGCTGTCGAGAAATTACAGCAAGTCCGGGATATTCGACTCGCCTTCCTCAATGCTCGAATACATATCGCAAGGTTCAACAAGCGAGGAATGGCTGTCCCGAACGATCCAGGGCAAGGGTTACGAATGGGACTACATGGCCGGACAGAGAGGCGGCCTCAGAAATGTACTTGACACTTTCGATGCCGGAGACGTTTCCAACAGAATGGGAAGCGATGTTACGCAGCAGAACATTCTGACGGGAGAAAGCACCGAGTACCAGATGAAAGCCTACACAAGTTCCAACACTCCAGACCTTCACAACACATCAAAGGACATCAAAGTCATCACTAACGCCGAGAAAGCCGGAAAAGTTCAGCAAATGGGCTACGAGACTGAGGCATTCCAAGATTCCGGGACGATAAGAAGGAGCAGGGACGAGCGTTTAGACAGCATAAAGCGCGGTGAAGTCCGAACGTCATACACCCTCAAAAGCACCGCCGGACTCATGGCTAAGGCCGGGCTAATCGGCTGTGCAATCGGGATAACAACTGAGGCTCTAGCGTCATACAGGGCGTGGAAAAACGGAAGCCTCTCGGACGATGAATATCTGATTGAAATTCTGAAATCCGGCGGGAATGTTGGCCTAACTTCGGCTGGAACAGCGGG
>JAFRSL010000004.1 GCA_017427625.1 Synergistaceae bacterium
CAGTCATCAGGGTAAAATCCGTTCTTCAATGGGTTGTAGGTTATGTGAGAAAGTCCCATAGGTTTCCAGAAATTTTCAGAGAGATATTCATCAAGACGCTTCCCCGAAACCTTCTCAACGACAAAACACATCAGCATGTAGTCAATGTCTGAGTATGCTATCTTCGTTCGAGGCTTATACGCGAGAGGTGTCCTAAGAATTTCACGGAACGTTTTTGCGCGGGTCTCATCGCTGCCGTCAATTCCAGTGTAAAACGGATTGATTGCGCCGTCTTTGTGCTGGAATGTTGAGAGGTCATAATTCTTGTCGTGGTAGTGAATTTCAGGGGAGTATCCTGCTCTGTGGCACATTACATCGCGGATCGTTACCGCCGATTTCCACTCACGCATTGTCTTCGCGTTGACATTGCTGTAAGGGGCACTCGCGCTATCCAAGTATTCACGGCCAAGAACGTCCACGATTTTTGCGTCAACATCAATTTTCCCGTCCGTCATGAGTTTCTGAACTGCGTAATTCACAGACAATACTTTCGTTACTGAGGCAAGATCATAGAGCGTCTCTGTCGTAACTTTCGGGCTGTCTGGGTTCGAGGTGTCAATTCTTCCCCATGCGTTAGAGTATACTAACCTTCCGTTGCGGATTATGGCGAGCTGTGCGCTTGAGAAACCGTGCGCTATGTCCGACGATATTATGTCCTCTATGAGTTCGAGTGATTCAGGGCGTATTCCTTCGTCTTCGAAACTTCCAGAGATTACAACAGGGTAGGGAATGAAGACTTCGACATTTCCGCATGGCTCAATGTTCGACACCTGAAGCGTGTTTATTCCGTCAACAGTTGCACCCGAAATATCACACTCACTTGATGACGTATCGATGCTCTTGTTGTTGACGAATGCTCGGAATGACTTTGCGCCGCCGGAAGTCTTGAAGTATATTTTCCCTTGACCGTGCCAGAAATTGAAGCTGACCATGCTGTTCATTGCGAGAGTGTCATCAGTGTAGCCCTTCCAGTCCGGGAATGAGACATGTTTCTGCCAAGTGACTCCTTCTGCTGACGTTAAAATGTAGATTGACATCATCAAAGCTAAAACTATCCTGCGCATTTTCCCCTCTCCTTAACCGAGCAATATCCTAGCGTGTTCCTGAGCCTCCGACATATCCGGCGAACCCGACAGCATTCTCGCAATCTCCCTCACCCTCTCCTCACCCGTGATATTCTTCATGGCCGACTCCCCGTCAGCACGCTGTATCAATATGTGCGAGTCCCCGAGTACCGCAATGCTCGCCTCGTGTGTAACCAGAATCACCTGGCACTTCTGTGAGAGCTTCTTGAGCTGAAGACCCGACAATACCGCTGCCATTCCTCCAAGCCCAGCTTCAACCTCGTCGAATATTATCGTCGGCGGCAACCACTCATCTGGTAATGACAGTTGCAACGCCAAAAGTAAACGGCTCAGTTCACCGCCTGATGCTATCTTTCCGACCGCACCGCTTCGAGTCCCGTCAGTCAGCAGAAACTCAACATCGTCCGCACCATCACGGCGCAACTTCTGTAATCCCGTGAAATTTATTCCGAAAGTTATTCCAGACATCGCAAGCTCTGAGAGGATCGCATTCACACGCCCGGACAGCTTTTCACCCGCCTCATGACGCGAACGCCGTATCTCCATCGCAAGAGCATTAGCACGCTTCTTCTCCTCAAGTGAACGCGCCGACAATCCCTCAAGCTCCTTGTAACTTTTCTCCAGCCACTCAAGATTCGTGTATATCTCGTCGCAGTACGTCAGCAATTCCTGTTCGTCCGGAATATTACACAGACGCTTCAGCCGCCTCAACGCTCCAAGCCTCGCCTCTGTCTCATCTCGCAAAGCAGCGTCGTCCGAATCGTTCCCAATCTCGCCGGAAAGTCCCTTCACTGAATCTCGCATTACCACGAACAGTTGACGGACTTCATCGGCCTCATCTTCGCCCATGAAATCATAGAGTGCCTCGAAGCATGACTCAGCATTACCGATTAGGCCATTCTCCGAAAGTCCGCCCGTAAGCAAATTCAAACTCTCACGCGCACGTTCCCTCATCGAGATCCTGTGAGTTACGTCCGACAACGCTGTCTCAAGTCTCATCTCTAATCCAGCTTCAGGCCGGGCGATTTTAACGAGGTCAAAAATTTCGCGTGCATTCGCGTATTTCCTCTCTATCTCGGAACGACGCTTCTTTATTGCTCGGAGTTCACGGCTGCTCGCGCTTGCTTTGTCGAAAATTTCTCGGAACGAATCGAACACTTCACCCCTCACTCTTGCGGGCAAGCATGTGTCTATCATTGCCAACTGCTGAGAAGGTTCCAACAGCTCCATCTGTGCGAATTGGCTCTGTATCCTGACGAGAGAGTTTACCCTTTCAGCGCACTCACTTAGTCCGACATTAACACCGTCAATCCTCGCACGTGAACGCCCCGTACTCAGTATCTCGCGCGTTATTGTGGAGCCTGTAAATACTGCCTCGACGTTCCCGGCCTTCTCGCCAGCACGTATGAACTTAACGCCTCCCCTGCTACCCGTTAGAAGTTCAAGCGAACGCACAACGCTGGATTTCCCCGCACCGCTCTCGCCCGTTATTACGTTAAGCCCCGCCGTGAATGAAAGCTCGGCCTCACGTATACCGCCTATGTTGTGGATTCTTACTCTCTCAATCACTATCTGAACGCCTGTCCCCAGCCCAATTTTTCACGCACTATGTCGAGGAAGTTCCGTCCCGGCAAGTTCACAGTCCGAATCTTCTTCGAGCGCGACAATCTGACATCTATCCTGTCGCCCGGCAATACCTCATACGCGAGCTGACCGTCCTGCGTCAACGTTATGTCCCTCGATGCTCCTTTGGGTATCAGCGATATACAGTCATCTTCAGCGGCTATTAACGGGCGTGAGTACAACGTGTGAGCGCATAGGGGTGCGAGTATCATTGCGTTCATGTGTGGCGGGATTATCGGGCCTCCTGCTGAGAGAGCGTATGCCGTTGAGCCTGTTGCGGTTGAAACTATCGCTCCGTCTGCAGGCATCTCGCAGAAGAAATTGCTGTTGAAAAGTATCTCTACTCTAAGGAGACGGGCTATTGCGTTCGTGGTTAGGACTATATCATTGAGGGCGTATATCTTGTGGAGCAATGAGTCGTCATGATAGAGGCCGCACTTCAGTACACGGCGTTCCAAGACCTCGAAGTTATCATTGAGGATATTCCCCATATCATGCTCGAAGTCATCGGGTCGGCTTGAGGCTAGAAATCCCAAATGACCCATGTTTATCCCGTGAAGGATTATATCCGTACCCATTATGTAGCGTGCAGCTCTGAGAAATGTTCCGTCCCCGCCGATCACTATTGCGAGCTTCACGGTTCTAAGCCATTGCTCATCGTCGAGGCCCGCCGTAGTTAGTGCGCTTGCTTCGTGGTGAGGCAAAAGAAACGGACAGCCGTTATCCTTTCCCCACTGTAATAACTTTCCGGCCATGCTCACGGCTTCGGGCTTTCGTAAGTTCACTATCATTCCGATATTTTCCACGATATTGTCTCCTGTCTACCTGAACAGCGAACTATTATATCTCAAACTCACGGTACAACATGCTCGCTTGAATGCCCGTGTTGTTCTGGTACTTCCCGGACTTGTAGTTCTCGTATGGCTCGCTTATAGTGTGATAGTATATCTGCGCTATCTGGACACCCGCGTAAATCCTCACAGGCTGAACGCAGAATAGTTCGAGCGTCCAGTACCCAGCAAATCCAACATCACCGAACCCCGCCGTAACATGTATACATATCCCAAGCCTTCCGATTGAGCTTCGTCCCTCAAGCATCGGAATGTAGCCCTCCGTCCGAGTGTATTCAGCTGTGCGGCCAAGATACAACTTTCCCGGCTTCAACACGAAACCTTCAGGGGGGATTGAGAGTTTTTCTGACGGGTTATCGTGGCGCATGTCCAGCATCTCACAGGTGTAAACTAAAAGCTCATCGTGAAGCGACAAGTTATAGCTGTTGGGATTAAGGCGCGATTCGTCGAACGGCTCGATTATTATTTCATGGCCGATGTGTTTCTTTATCTCAAGTCCTGAAAGTATCATAAAAATTCCTCCTCGTTATTTCACTGTTATAATAATACGAAATTCACGCGAAAGGCATTTTCTTTGAATGAAAAATTCTCTCAGCATCAGAGAAGTGAAACAGCTTCCGAAAAACTCAGGCTTCACCGTCATGGGCGTGGTATCTAAGTTCACGCGGCGAAAAGATCGCAACGATAATCCCTTCTGGGAAATGACTGTCAGCGACTCTTCCGGCGACATTGACGGGAAAATCTGGCAGGCTACATCGTGGCGTAACACTCAGGGCGGCGATAACTTCCCCATTGACCCCGACAACTGTGGATTGCGCTTCGAGGGATCGTCCGTGAAAATCGACGGCATAATCGCAGAGTTCAGGGAGCAGATTCAGTACAACTTCAACGAGGTTTGCTACCTTGACCAGACTGACTATCCTCCGAGAATGTTTGCTCGTCATTCACCCGTCAAGTCAGAAATATTAGAGGAGATGTTCATCAATCTCATTGCCGAAATTTCTCACAGTAAGCTCCGTGATTTCGTTGACGCTGTATTCTTCAAGCATGGACTCTGGGAGAAGTTCAGGGTCTGGCCGGCAGCCGTAACTCTTCATCATGCCTACACCGGAGGACTTCTTGAGCATTCTGTCTCAGTTGCTATTGGTGCAAGAGACATGGCTCGACATTACGCCGACTTCAAGATTCCCGTCAACATCGACCTCGTAATTGCCGGAGCATTGCTTCACGACATCGGAAAGCTCGAAGCGTACAGTGCGAACCCTGCGCCTCAGGTTACAATTCCGGGAAGCGCAATCGAGCAC
Organism: Synergistaceae bacterium; assembly: GCA_017427625.1. Classification (GTDB taxonomy): domain Bacteria; phylum Synergistota; class Synergistia; order Synergistales; family Aminobacteriaceae; genus JAFUXM01. Next base: position 4,903 of record JAFRSL010000004.1, read on the forward strand.
ATCACTCTCGGTTATGCAACGTTCAAGAAGTTCGCCGAGGCCGAGAATTTGGACAAGGACATCGCCACAGCACTCGGCCATATACTCGTAAGCCATCACGGAATGCGTGAGTACGGTTCGCCGGTTACACCGATAACTCCCGAAGCGTTCATCGTGAGTGCAGCTGATGATGTTGACTTCAAGCTGTCATACTGGAAATCTCAGATTGACGCCCTCAACAGCGATACCGATGTTACGGATTACCTTCCCGCTATTGACCGTAGATTGTGGCGGGGGATTAAGATGTCATGAGCTACACCCTTAATGTCTCGAATGATGATGACGGGCGGAGATTAGACAGATTTTTGCGGACTACCTTTAAGACTGTAACACTCGGTGAAATCATGAAGTCAATCCGAAAGGGCGAGGTCAGGATTAACGGAGCTAGAGTCAGGGACGGAAGCACTCACATTTCTTCTGGCGACGAACTCACGGTTAAATGGGAGAAAGGTGAGGTAGTAATTCCGAAATCTGCAGGCTTGGGGAAAATCAAAGTCATTCATCATGGCCGTAACGTTATGATCGTCAATAAGCCCTCAGGGATCCTCGTTCAACCCGACGAACCAAACGGAGACAGCGTAATCACTCGGATATGGAGCTTCTTGGGTACCAGAACCCCTGCCGCTGTTCACCGCCTCGACAGAAACACTACGGGAGTATTGGCTGTCGCTCTTCACGGGGACGCGCTCCGAGCGTTGGAGGCTCTCTTCAAGGCTAGGAGGGTGCGGAAAATCTACATGGCCGTACTTGTCGGGAAAATTCAGGACGAGATTACGGTTGATGCTTCTTTGCTGAAAGACGCTGAGAATAATACCGTGAAAGTCTCACCCGACGGAATGAGGGCAGTGTCGAAAATCACATGCCTTTCATCGGACGGTGAGTATTCGCTTGCAAGGATCGAGCTTCTCACGGGAAGAACTCATCAGGCTCGTGTTCACGCTGCTCACATTGGACACCCGATTCTTGGCGACAGGAAATACGGCGACTTCAACGCTAACAGAGCCATGAAATCCATAACACGCCCGCTTCTTCACGCATATGAGTTGGGATTCCCAGAGGATATTGACGAGTCATTGGAGGAAATTTCGGGAAGGAATTTTGTCGCTGAACTCCCCGATGACATGAAGGATTTCACCGAGAAACGTTTCAACATCAAAAAGTAGAGGGGAAAATTATCTCTCCCCTCACAAAGTTTATTCGTCTTCTTCAGGGCAAGGAACGTTATACGCCACAGCCGTAAGCACAGGAATAACCAGCAGCGTAAGCACCGTGCTCACCGTTAGCCCCGCCATGATTGTAACCGCCATTGGCCCGAACATTACGTCCCATATCAACGGAATCATTCCGAGAACCGTCGTTAATGCCGACATCGCTACGGGTCTGAGCCTCGATATTCCGTCCTCAACGATTGCCTCGTATTTGTCCCTTCCGGCCGCAAAATCCGCGCTAACTTGGTCAAGCAAGACGATTGAGTTCTTCGCAAGCATTCCGACAAGCGAGAGCAGTCCCACGATTGCAAGGAAGCTAACGTCCATTCCCGCAACCCATAACCCCATAACAACGCCTATCAGTATCAGCGGCAATGACACGAAGATTATGATTGTTTGACGGAAGCCGTTGAAGAGAAATATCATGATGAGGAACATTATCAGCACCGCCGGCGGAAATGCTACAGCCATTCCAGCCATCGACTCGTCCGAGAGTTCCATCTGTCCGCCAAATTCAAGCGTGTAACCAAGCGGCAAGGGTATCGCCTCAATCTTTGGCCTTATCCTCGCAAGCATCTCGTCAGCGTTAGTGCCCAGCTTGATCTCGCTCATGGCCGTCATCATTCTGCTTCTGTCGCGGTGAATGATTATGTCGTCCTCGAACGCTGTCTCCAAATTCGTGAAGACCGTACCGAGCGGGACTGCCTTGTTCACGGTCGGAGACCAAACAGGGAGCGAGCTTAGAAGGGCGATGTTGTTGCGTTCCTCTGGCGTTAATGCCGCGTATATAGCGAGTGATTTATCACCGTCCCTGAATGAGCCGATTGTTGTCCCCGTCGTTGCTGTCTGAATTGCCATGTTGATTAGAGGGCGCGACAATCCCAAATTTTGCATCTGGTCTTTGAGGATTACGGGGCGGATAACCTCGACTTTCTCCCTCCAGTCAGTTCGCAGGAATTGCGATGATGGGTCTCTCTCCATGATTTCGAGTGCCTTTTTCGTGAGACCTCGCAAAATTTCAGGGTCGTTGCCGTAGAACCTCGCGCCAATCTTCTCACTCATTCCGCTTCCACGCGCAAACAGCTTGCAATGCCCGTCAACTTCCGGCATATTATCCTCGATGTATTGTTGCGTCTTGAGAATCATGTTGCGTGAGTCTTTCGCGTCCTTCATTTCGACCATGAGCTGAGAAAACGCGGTGTTGCTCTCAGGAGGTGAGTATGTCAGCATGAATCTTAGTCCACCGCCGCCGATGAACTGCGTAACGTTCTTCACTTCCGGCTGTGAGCTGAGATAGTCGGCAAGCTCCTTCGTAACCTTCTCTTGACCCGCAAGTGATGTCCCCTGCTGGCTCCACAATTCGACGTTGTAATAAACGGTCTCAGCATCGGGGAAGAATGATGTTGCCATCTGCGAGAATATTATCATCGAGGCCGCGAACATTCCCACAGTGATTATGATTGTGAGTACCCTGTGCCGTAAGCAGCCCTCAAGACTCGCCCTGTACATTCGGAAAAGAAATCTGTCGTAGGGGTCTCCTTCCTGCTTTGAGAGTTTCAGCATGACTTTTCCAAGCGCGGGGGCAGCAACGAGTGCGGCAAACCAACTCAGCATCATTGAGATTGCGACAACCTGAAACATCGAGCTTAGGAACTCGCCGGCCTGTGCTTTCGACAGTCCTATGGGTGCAAAGGCCATGACAGCAATGAAAGTCCCGCCAAGCATTGCCCATATTGAGCCGTTCACGGATTCGGAGGCAGCGTCCTCGATGGACATTCCACGCTCAGTGCCGACAAGCATACCTTCAGCAACGACGATTCCGTTATCGACGAGCGAACCGAGAGCGATAATCAGTGCCGCGAGCGAGACAATCTGCAAGGTTATCCCCGTGTTGTTCATGATGATGAATGTACCCGCAACCGTAATCAGCAGAACGAGACCGATGATCAGCCCTGAACGCAAGCCCATGAAGATTAGGAGAACGCCTACGACGATTGCAAGGCTCTCGATGAGGTTGACGATGAAGTCATTTGTCGACTTTATGACTTGGTCGGACTGCATGTATATTTCGTTCAGCTCAATTCCGACAGGACGGAAAGCCTCAAGCTCCTTCAGCCTCGCGGATACTCTGCGCCCCATGTTGACGACATTTCCGCCCTCGACCGTAGAAATTCCGATTGCTAGAGCAGGTCGGCTGTTGAATTTCATCTTGAAGCTCTGAGGGTCAGCATAATCACGCCTGACTGTCGCAATGTCCCTCAGCCTCGTGAGATTTCCGCCCGCACTTCCTATCACCAAGTCGCTTATGTCATCGACGGAGAGAATCGCGCTTGTCGGTGAAATTCGTATGTACCTGTCGCCGAGAGTGATGTTGCCGAGTGCCGAGAGAGTGTTCTGCTGAGTGAGTGCCGCAAATACCATTAGGGGCGAAAGGCCGGACGCTGACATTCTGCTTGCTGAGAACTCAATGTAGACCGCTTCAGTCTGTTCACCGAGAATCTTAACGCTCGCAACCTCGTCAACAAGTACTAGATTCTTCTTGAGGAAGTC
>JAFRSL010000050.1 GCA_017427625.1 Synergistaceae bacterium
AGCAGTAGCTTGAAGCAGAACGCCATGAAAGCCCGTCAGGAAGCCCCTTGACAGTCCACGTCAAAGGCGTTGTCCCCGATGCGTCGAGGGAGGCATAATACGATGAGCCGATGGTACCACTATTCGGAACGCTGGTAGTCGTGATCGTTGGCAGAATAACGGTTACAGCGGGAGCGTTGACGGTGAGGTAGAACGTCTGCTGGCTTTCTTTCGATGCGTCATTGGTGCTTCTTGCGGTTACGGTGAAAGTCCCAGTCTCCTCAGTCATCGGAACTCCGGAAATCAGGCCTCTGTTCTCATCGAGCGCAAGGCCATCGGGCAAATCGCCTGTGTACGACCAGGTTACGGGAACTTTGCAGAGAGCCTCGAGCTGTACCGAGTAGCTTTCGCCGACAGTTGCATCAGGAATGTCGCTTATACTCGTGATTATTGACGGAGTGTCTGAAGGGTAGACGTTGACGGTCATGTACTCAGTTTCGCCGTTTTCGTTCTCGAAGCCTGTGTCGAAGTCGTAGGTAACGCGTTCAGGCAGAGTGAAGAAAGCCGCGATGCCCTCATCCCCGTCAAAATTAGCGGCAAAGCCAGCCTCAGAGCGAACGGTATCAGGGTTGACGCTTTCAACCTCATCGAGAATTTCCGCCATATTCACCGTGTAAAGCCCCTTGCTATTCTTTGCGACGCTGAAGGGCTCAATGTTCTGGTCTGAGAGGTTGAGAATTTCCAGCGAGGCATTGTTGCTGAGGTCTAACTCTCTGAGCTTGTTGTTTCCGCAATAGAGTGCCTTTAGCGAGGTGTTCGCGGAAAGGTCGAGTTCAGTGAGCTGGTTGCTCTGGCAGTAGAGAGTTTCGAGTGCAGTGTTGTCATAGAGGGACAGCTCTGTGAACAGGTTGTTGTCGAGGTCGAGGTATGTGAGCTTCTTGTTTTCCGACCAGTAATTGTCGGAGAGCTTGTTTCCCCATGCGACGAGGCTTTCCAGTTCTGTGAAGTACTCAATGCCTTCAAGAGACTCAATCCCCAGACTGTTGACGTTGAGGTAGGTAATCGAGGCTATTTCGCTTGCGTCGAGCCATCCGTCCATGTCCGAATCGAGATTTTCGCTGACGTATTTCCTGAAATTTTCATCGGGGAAATGGTCTTCGTCAATCAGGATTCCGCCTTCAGGTTTAGGAACACTCAGCATTAGGGAGCTGTTGTCAGTCCCGTCATTGTTCTCTGCGTAGACGGTGAATGACCAGTCCCCATATTCCTGAGGCGTCCCGAAGATCCTGCCGTCCTCAGTCCAGTAGAAGCCTGCCGGAAGATCGCCTTCAATCCGCCATGTTACGGCAGAGGAGCTTTCGGCTTCGAGCTGGTACTCATAATACTTGTTGAGTTTTCCTTCGGGGAGCGAGTATGTGATGATGACAGGGGGGTGTGTTTCAGCTGGGTCTATGGTGATGACGAACGATTTTTCCGCGCTGTACTTCCCGTAAACGGCTTTGACAGTGAAGGAGAAAGTGCCTTCCTTCGTTGGAGTGCCTGAGATGTTTCCGTTTGAGGCTATAGTGAGGCCGTCAGGGATGTTGCCAGTTGCAGACCATTCCCACGTACCGCTTGACGAAATATCATAGCCGGTTGCGTAGAACCAGTCGCTGTAAGACTCGCCGACAGTACCGTTCATGAGCGGAGACTCAGTGTCAATCTCAACTCTTGGGTCAACAACGTCCATCATGAACTCAACGTAATCCTTGCCCGCTGAGTTTTCAGCATAGACGATGAACGAGAAGCTCCCAGCCGCTGAGAGGGTGCCATAAAGCACGCCATTCGAGCTTAGGGACAAACCGGTCGGCAAATTCCCGTCAGTTGACCACGTTATGGGGCTTGTACCGTCTGCCTCAAGCTGAATGCTCACCAAGTCATCAACAGCATACTCACCCAAGTACGGCGAGATCATGATTCTTGGAGCGACAGTGTGGTTGGTTACGGTGATGAAGTAAGCGCGGCTGTCATTTGTGGTTGAGTTCGAGGCTTTGAGCGTGAAGGCATAAGTACCCTCAGTTGTGGGAGTTCCTGAGATGCTTCCTGCAGTGTTGAGAGTGAGGCCAGGAGGCAGAGAACCGCTTGATATGGCCCAAGAAATGGGAGCAGTTCCGCTAGCTTCGAGAGATGTCTCATAAGGAACGCCGGTGAAGCCGTCAGAAAGGAATGACGTTATGATGGAGACGGACTCAACGTCAGGCTCATCCGGGTCATCAGGCTCTGAGGGATTTTTCTCGGTGTTTCCGAAGACTCGTCCGCTTGTGCCTTCTCTGTGGCCGTAAATCCTGTTCTCCTTGTTGCCTGCTTCGAGGGTTACGCGTGAGTAGTTGTTGCTGATTTCGTTGCCAGCTCTGAAATCCGTGAAGTATCCGATGATGCCACTGGCGTATGAATGTTCGTCCGGTGCTGAGGATTTGATTTTGGATAACGAATTTTCCGAGCCGACTTTGCAGTCAGTGATTAGGATCTCGTCCCAGTTGTTTGCTCCGACGATGCCGCCCACGAACATGTCATAGTAGTCCGATTGAGTGCCAGTGATAGAGCCGTCGAACTTGCAATTCTCGATCGTTCCGCTGAGAAGGAACGCGGCAATTCCGCCGACATACGAGTCATAGCCTCCAGAGCTTGAATAGCTAGCGGTGGTGTTTGAGACGACGATGCGGCCTTTGACGTTGAGGTTCTTGATGGTTCCGCCGTTGACGACACCGAACAATCCTGTGAAGGTCTGGTTTGTCCTTGCAATGTTGACGGTGATAGTGTGTCCGCCTCCGTCGAAAACGCCGTTGAAGGGAGTCTTGTCGGGGTTCCAGCTATCCTCATCCGGGCCTATTGGTATCCAGTCTCTGTAACTGGAAATGTCGATGTCATTGGTCAGACGGTAATATTTCGCGGTTTTGATTTTGCCGGAGTAAATATCGTCTCTGACTTTAATGAGGGTATCAGCGTTGTTGATTTCCCAAGCTGAAGCCTCGTCATAGCCTTCAGTCTCGTAACCAGCCTGACCGTAGACAACTGCGAACGCACTCGAAGCGGCAAGAATTGTGATTAGCAAAGCCACCGCTAGTTTCTTTAGAGTACGCATCCATAAAACCTCCTTACTATAAAGATCGTGGTATGTATATGAGAATGGGGATATTCTACTACACTTTCTTTCTCATTTCACGCAAGGCACTCCAAGTGAACGGCACTGCAAGAAGGAACGTCAGCCCATCAGCGACTGGCTGTGCCGAAATTATTCCAGCAAGCCCGAAGAATTTCTGCCCGAAATACAGCGCGAGTGCAAGCATAAATCCCTGCCTTGAAGCTGCCAATGTTGTCGCACGGATCGTCCTCCTTGTGTTCTGAAGGTACATGTTGGACATAGTAACGAAGCTCACACTCCAATACACCAGGCACTCAAAGCGAAGAGCCATAGCCCCCAATGCAATAAGCTCTTTATCATCAGGCCTGAATATAGCGATGATACTCTCAGCGAAGGTATATCCCGTAATGCTCAGGACGGTGCAGTAAATGGCAGTAACTCCGACGCTGAACCAGAAAGCCCTCCTTACCCTTCCGAATTTCCCTGCGCCGTAATTGAATCCGCAGACAGGCTGAAACCCTTGCCCGAATCCCAAGACCATGGCCGTAGCGAACATAGTAACCCTGAAGACGATCGACAACGCCGCAATAGCCACGTCCCCATAGAACCCTGCAAGCTGATTCGTGTAAGCCATCGAGACGCTTGCAAGCCCCTGCCTTCCCAACGAAGGAAGACCTCCCGCAGCGATCTCCTTGTAATGCTCAAACGTTGGCCTGAAGTTGCGTATTCTTAGAGGTATGCCATCTCTTTGCCCCGTGAGGATGAGAAGCAATACGAAGCTGACGAACTGTGAGATCATTGTAGCAAGCGAAGCTCCAGCAACGCCCATTCCGAAGACGAAGATGAAAATGGGATCTAGGACGATGTTCAGCAAAGCGCCGGCAGTGATTCCGAGCATGGAGATGAAAGCGTTGCCCTGAAATCTCATCTGGTTATTCATGACGAACGACGACATTATGAACGGGGTGCCTATGAGAATGAACCTGAAGTAAGCGCGCGCATAAGGTAAAATAGTTTCAGTTGACCCTAGAGTTCTTAGGAGGTCGTCCATGAAGACGAAGCCGAGAACAGCGATGAGTACTCCTGTGATTAGCGACGTGAAGAAGCCTGTTGAAGCAATGAGGAGGGCACTTTCTCTGTTCTTTGCCCCTAAAGCGCGGGAGATGTAATTTGCGCTTCCCTGCCCAAAGAAGAACGCTATAGCCTGAATGAACGCCATGTACGAGAAGATTACGCCTACAGCAGCGGGAGACTGTACATCAATTCCGGCGACGTAGAAAGTATCGGCCATGTTGTAGATTGCGCTAATCATCATGGTAATTATAGATGGGACAGCGAGGCGGGATACTAATCTGCTTACCGGTTGAGTTGTCATCATAATATACTTTTTGTCTTGAGCGTTCATAAAAGGGCCTCCTATGATAATTTCATGATATACTATCGAAAATCCAAAGAAAGGCGTATATCATAATAGACGGATGAGAAAACAGAAAAATTTTACCAGAATAACGGCAGCATTTTTTGAGGCAATAATAGATGCACTAGTATTCCGATTGAGTTTTTGGCTTGTAATCGCAATTTTCCTCGCAGGAAAGACGCCTCACCCCTTCACGCACGAAGTAAGGACTTTCTTCACTGGGACGATGCTGGTGGTCTTCTACTTCAATTCACTCTACAGCTTCAAGACGTGGCTTCTCTGGGACGAAATGAAGGCCATCCTGAAATCCTCGCTACTGATACTTCTGGTTGTTGTACTCTATCTTTACTCGCAGAGATTCGACATATCACGCTTCACCCTCTCAATGGGAATAATAGTCTTCACGCCGTTGTGCATAATAACGCGCTTCATCTTCAGGAGGGTACTTTTCGCAACAGGACTTCTCTCGACGAACATAATAATTCTTGGGGCAGGACGGACGGGAAGCATCTTCGCGGACAAGATCACTGACAACCCCTTCACGCTCGGAAAGGTCATAGGTTTCCTTGACGATGACGAGGCAAAGCAGGGCATCACGGTATCGGGCTATAAAGTTCGCGGGAAACTTGAGGATTTTGCGGCACTCTGCGCGAAGGAAAGGATAGACGAGGCAGCTGTTGCAATATCGACGGCATCAAGGAGCCTAATCGCTCATGTTCTCGACATAGTGGAATTTCATGTTAGACAGGTGCACTATATCCCCGACACGTATATGCTGACGACGTTCTCATCGTTAATCAGCGATGTTGACGGAATGCCGGTGATATATGCGTCTCAGGGCCTGTTGAATCCCGTGAACCGAGCAGTGAAGTCATTTGCTGACTATGCAGTTTCATTGACAGCGATAGTGATATTGTCGCCGTTGATGATTTACTCAGCGTTCAGGGTGAGGAAGAATTTCGGCGGAGAGATATTGACATCGCAGGAACGTTCGGGGCTTAACGGGAAGGATTTCAAGATGTACAAGTTCAGGAGTTCTGGTGACGGAAAGATTAGCAGGAGGTTGCGACGCTCATATGTTGACGAACTTCCCCAGCTCTTCAACGTCATCAAGGGTGATATGTCAATCGTTGGGCCTAAGGCGATGTCATCGTCGGACATGATGTATCTCTACGGCGGTGAGAATGCGCTGAAAATATCTGCAATCAAACCTGGAATAACGGGGTTCTGGCAGATTAGCGACCGTGAGAGGGACAAAGGAATCTGCGGTGAAATGAACCTCTACTATATCCGAAACTGGTCATTGTGGCTCGATTTTGTGATAGTGATCAAGACGCTGTTCGTCAAGAGCGGCGCCGCGGAGGGCAGCATCGTCACCAACGCTGCGTTCTGGCTGGGCATCATCATTGTTTACTACTTTATCGCGACCTTCATTTCCGTTGACAAGGTCATCGGCAAGGTCTACCCGGTG
>JAFRSL010000051.1 GCA_017427625.1 Synergistaceae bacterium
ACGGCACGGGAAAAATCGTTGCGGCAGGAGGCAGCGGAAACGCAGGGATCGGCGGCGGTAGTGTCAGAAACAGGACATCAAACCCTCAATATGACCGTAGCTGCGGGACAATCAACATCTACGGCGGAACTGTCGAGGCAACTGGCGGCACAGACGCGGCGGGTATCGGGTGCGGAGCAATTTATCAGGACACGACGGACGGCGGAACGATAAATATTCACGGCGGGACTGTTACGGCAACGGGCGGTAAAAGCGCGGCAGGAATCGGCGGAGGCTATAAGTGTCCCGGCGGAACAGTCACGATTACGGGCGGAAATGTTACCGCAACTACTAAATATAGTAGCAATAACGGTATAGGTAACGGCGACCTGGCATACAGTGCGACAATAAAACTCGGCTGGACGAAACGAACCGACAGCATTTATTCCGGGCAGTATAACGGCGATGTTACCCTCACGAAAGATTTCATGCTGAAAGGCACCAGCACTCAGGCGACTACCGGCAACATCGGCGGACAGACTATAGTCCCTCCCGTGTCAGTAACGTTTGACGCTAACGGCGGTTCCGGGACGATGGACGCGGTGAAGTCTGCTTACGGACATTCCTACACATTGCCCGAATGCACGTTCACGCCGAAAAAGGGACAGGGCTTCGACTACTGGCTCATTGGCGACGTGGAATATTCTGAAGGGGGAAGCCTTGATGTAACGTCTGATATTGTCGTCAAAACGGTCTGGAAGGAAACCGACAGGACTGTAACGTTTGACGCGAACGGACACGGTACAGCTCCTGACGCTCAGACGGTGGATTACGCCAAGACGATGGACGAACCGACAGCTCCGACAGCGGACGGCTACACGTTCGGGGGCTGGTACAAGGAAGCGGACTGCGTGAACAGGTGGAATTTTGCGGCTGACACCGTAACGGAGGATATGACGCTCTACGCGAAGTGGGCAGTGAACGCCTACACGATAAGCTACGAACTTGACGGCGGAATTGACGCGACTAACAACCCTCTGATTTACACGACCGAAGACAGCACGATAACGCTTGAGGCACCGACAAAGACGGGGTACACGTTCAAGGGCTGGACACCAGACGGCACGATTCCGAGCGGGTCAACGGGCAACAAGACCTTCACGGCAACGTGGGAAATCAACAAGTACACGATAACGTTCGAGACGTGGGGCGGGACTCAGGTCGACTCAATCACGCAGGATTACAGCACGGACGTAACAGCACCGTCAACAACGCCTACGAAGCGGGGAGCTGTCTTCAGTGAGTGGGAGAATATGCCCTCGAAGATGCCAGCGGAGAATATCACGGTCAATGCGGTATGGAGGACTCTGTATCACTATGAGGCGAGGGAGGCTACCTGCTTTGAGGAGGGGATAAGCGAGTGCTGGTACTTGTACGGGAATTACTACACGGAGACATTGAGCGATGGTGTGTACACGTACACGCTGATGACAGACAGCCCGGTAACACCGAAGGTAACACATAGCTACGGCGAGCCTGATTCGGATTCATGGACGTGGTTCACTGACAGCTACAGCGGGGAGATTGCGGCGAGATTGACGCTTACCTGCCCGACATGTCATACAAGCGTCAGCATAAATACATCTGAGGGTGAAGTTACGAGCGAGGTAACGACAGAGCCGACAGATGACGATGAAGGAGTGATGACGTACACGGCGACGGTTACGGTTGATGCTGACAGCTACAACACCGCTGAGACCAAGACATACACCGGGACTCACACCGAGCCAATCCCCAAGACGACGAAAATCGCGCGGATTGGTGATACGTGGTACCCCTCGCTGGGGGCGGCACTTGACGCGGCGGATGATGATGATGTGATTGTGCTTAGTGTTGACGTTTACGAGCCTAATACGGAATGCGATACTGGCTACAAGAATATCACCCTCGACCTTAACGGCCATGAAGTTACGCTGAAGAGTCTAAACGCGGAGTACAGCCTGACCGTGAAGAACGGGACTCTTACGTGCTACGTCAACAACAGCAACAGCGGCAATGATCACACGCTGACGCTCGACAACGCGGAGCTGGTGTGCCGCGAGAATGAGATGAACTACGGGATTCAGTGGATGGCGAATAATATCGTCCTCAGCAACGACAGCAAGATGTACGTGATAGGCAATGTGTTTCTCGGCGGAAGTGATTTCACCATGTCGATTGACCGCACATCGACAATGGAGCTTTACGACGCGACAATATCAACTTACAGCCCGGCAAGAGTCGGTGAGCAGTTATCGCCGTATCTGCCTGAAGGGTACACGCTGGACACCACGAGCGAGCAGGAGACCGTTCATGTCCTGTACAACGGAGAGGAATATCACGGTGAGGCGACGTTCGGGCTGTTCAGCCTCTTTGTGTGGTTTGACTCCAACGGCGGAAGCTATGTTGCCCCACAGACCTTCAAGCTGAACAGGGGCGATGAGGCCCAAGCTACAGAACCTGTTGCTCCGACACGTGAGGGCTATGAATTTGTGGAGTGGCAGCTGAACGGAACGGCCTACGATTTCAGCGAGGCAGTAACGGGTGATTTGGTGCTGACAGCAAAATGGAAGTTCGCTCCTTCTGACAGCAACAAGCCACAGTTCGCGTACCACTCGCTCATCCTCAGCGGTCAGATAGGCGTGATTTTTCACGTGTATGTCCCTGAGGGCGCGGTCTCGAAGGATTACTGCACGTACTTCGACGTAAGCGGGGACAAGTCGCAGAACACACAGCCTGTTTACCCGTTCGAGGAATTTACGGAGGACGGCAATAAATTCTTCGGCTTCAAGTGCTACATCAACTCTGTGCAGATGGCTGATGAGATTCACGCGGTTCTGAATTACGGCGATGACAAGACGCTGGATTACACGTACACAGCGAAAAGGTACTTGGACAAGCTCATAGCCGACACAACACAGTCTGAAGATGTTACCGAGCTTGGCAGGGCAATCAAGGATTACGGGAGCTACGTTCAGCCGATACTCGCGGCGGAAAACAACTGGGAAATCGGCAAGAAACACGCAAAAATGGACGCGGCTTACGATTTCGACGATACGGACTTTGAGACTGTCAGCAATGACACGAAGGATTACGCGATAGTCTGCAATGTTCCTGAAGGTTCTGGGATTGAGGATGTCAGCTTCGCGCTGGTTCTTGACTCCGAGACTGCGATTGAGATTTACCTGACATCGAAGGACGGCTACACCGGGACTGTCTGCGCGTATATCGGCACGAACACAACGGACAACATGGCCGTGAAGAAGGGCAGTGAATATGTCATCTCAATCGGGAACGTATCGGCTCATCTTCTGGGGAGGGAATACACAGTTAATGTGGCAACAGGTGATGTGAACTTTGACGTGAAAATCTCTGCGCTTTCGTATGTTCAGAGCGCGATCCATGATAAAAGCGAGGCCATGAAGCGGGCGGTAACATCGCTGTATCGCTACTGGAAAGCGACGATGACGTACAGAAGCAAGAGATCGGAATATCAGTGAGGAGGTGATGGACATGGAGCAGCAGGAAGAGAAGAAGGAGTACAAAGGGCTCGAAATCGAGATCATCGACTACGAGTACGAGGACATAATCACAGTGAGCGGTTTTGTGCCTGACACAAGAACACCAAGGCAAGGCGTTACGAGTTTGTTCAGCTTCTAGCAGGCACTAAAAAGCCGGGAACCTCATCAGCTCCCGGCAATTTTCTAGCCCCTTTTCCAAGTGAAACTCTCAGGGAAGAATATTTTCTCTGTGCTATAATCAGCAATACTTCATTTACCGCGAATTTATTTTGCAAAGGAAGCATCGATCATGAAAAGGTTTTATTCTGCCGTATTGTTGGTCATAGTGGTGATTTCATGTTCAAACGCTGCTTTAGCTTGGAAGAGAGTACGCCTCGAATCCGCTGGAACAATATCAATCCCGCAATCTTGGAACGTTCTTGCTGGAAATCCCGACGTTGTAGAGAATGCTTACGGTCCGGGCGTTTCATGCCGTAATCTCCTTAACGCAGAGGGCGATAACGCAACAATGACCGTCCTCGTGTATTGGCCTTATTCCGCAAACATAGCCAAAACTTTTGCCTCCGACATGGCCGAAACTCTCCAGAAACGTTACGGATCATCTTCACGCCCAAGATTCAGCGAAATGAAGCGCGGAACATTCAGAGCATCGTCGGTAACGTACGGGATTGGCAACGGCAACGACCAGAAAGTTACAGCTTTCGTGAACGATGGGAAAGTCTATTGCCTCATCATCAGCTACAGACATTCGGAGGAACACACGTTCTACAATTTCGTGCGCAGCATAATAACCCGCTGGCAGTTCTGAGGATTTACCTTTTCCATGTGAAACTCTCAGGGAAGAATACCGCGAGCCTCTGCACCGCAAGCCCCGCAAGAATACTCTTCGCAATGTCCCCTGGAATTGGCATAAGAACGAAGTACATCAGCAATGTCTTAGCACCAAGTTCGTTTCCGAGATAGTATTTCGACATGAGATAGTAGTACGGTATTCCGACCGCGTAAATCAAAGCTATAGCCGCGACTGCCCCAAGCATCCACGTAATGAACTTTGGCGTGAATCTCTCGGCTATATACCCTGCGAGCCATGCGCCCGGAATGAACCCGAGAATGTACCCGAACGTCGGATTCAATGCTGACCCCGTGAAAACTGGTAGCCCCACAAGCCCCGCTAGAACATAAACGCAGACGCTCATTGCCCCGAGTTTCCGCCCAAGAACTAGACCGCTCAACACAACGAATAGCGTCTGGAACGTCAGCGGAAGCAATGGTGTAGGAATCTTTATGTGCGTCCCGATTGCTATTAGTGCCGCGAAAAGTGAACACAGCGTGATCTTCCTCGTTGTTGTCATGATCTTGCCTCCATTGCCCTGACCATGAAGACCTCGCCCGATCTCAATGTCTCATTTATGCCCTCGTCATTCCGAACGATGAGGCCACCTTTGTCGTCAATCCCTTCAACATGGCCGAAGCACTTTCTCTCGCCCTTCATGTATGATATTTCGCGCCCCGTCAAGATTGAGCGTTCTCGGTAAACCTGAATGATTGCCGGATTGTCCAAGTCCTCCGCGAACTCCATGACGTAATCTGCAACCCTCGCGCAAAGTTCGTCCCTCCCGAAGCGAATCTCATCGTCAGCAAAAATTGCACCCGCGATTTCCGACGTCTCAGCTCCGAATTTCTTGGTTGAAACGTTGATGCCTATTCCCGTGATTACACTCTCAATTTCACCGCTCTCGAAACCTGTTACAGCCTCCGTGAGAATCCCGCAGATCTTCTTCCCGCGAAAATAGACATCGTTGACCCACTTTATGCCTATATTCCCGCGAGCTTCAGGGTAAAGTTCCTCAACCGCAAGGCAAACAGCAACAGCGTCAGCAACCGTGATCATCTGGAATTTCCCTGCTTCAGTCTCAGGCCGTAGAATCAGCGACATGTATAGCCCAGTTCCAGCCGGAGACTCAAAGCTATGACCGCGCCGTCCTCGCCCTGCCGTCTGACGGTTAGCAGCGATTAACGTCCCGTGAGGTTCGCCGTTCATGGCCAGCTTCTTGGCATAATTGTTGGTTGAATCCACCTCACCTAAGCAGATTACACGTGATACTTTCGAGCCTTCCTTGAGGTGCGATGATATTCCTTTTGCGGTGAGAACATCGCTTTCTGATTCGAGCATGTAGCCTTTGTTCGTTGTCGCTTTGATTCTGTGTCCTTCCTTTCTAAGCGATTCTATTGACTTCCAGACTGCCGCCCGCGTTACCCCTAATGAGTCCGCAAGTTCCTCGCCCGATACGTATCTGCCCCTTTGAGTTTCGAGGGCATTCAGAATTTTTGTCTTCATAAAAATATATATACCACAGAAATTTCAGGCTGTAAACTTTTTATGTGATACTATGGTTTACTATATTCTTGCATGAAAGATATTTTTGCATGTATAATTCTGCATATTCAATCTTTTATGTAGAAAGGAAATATAAATGACAATATCAGCAAACATAAGACAGCTCCGAAAGAAAGCAGGATTCACTCAGATAGAGCTTGCCGAGAAATTAGGAGTGTCAATCGCTACACTGAGACGCTGGGAAGCAGGTGAGACAGCTCCGAATGGGACGAGGATCATCGAGCTTGCAGGATTGCTTGAGGTTTCGCCTGATGAAATCGTTGCAGGTGCGGAAAATTCTGCGGGCGAGCAAACAATGAGCACTGGTAATGCAAAACTCACGGAGAGGTCAAACGGAATGTTAGTGTTCGAGGGGGACGGAACGAGAATCGAACTCCCCCCCACAGATAAAGGCTACGAGCTTTTCAGCAGACTCGTTGAGAATCTCCTTAACCGCCCTAAGTCCTAGCACTGCAAATCTGCGCCGCTGCCGCTGGTTAGCTGCTCGATGTTCTGGACAACAGCCTGGCTTAATCCCATAGCTTTGGCGAGCTTGTTGAGGTAATTCCTTTCAGCGTCGGTGTCAACGTCAATGGCCATGAGCGAGGCCGAGTAAACCTGTGCCGCAAGGTCCGGCCTTCCTCTTACTGCCGCAACGATCTTGGCTGTCTCCATTGGCCCCTGTAATTTCTGGATGACGTAATTCATTCCTTCCTGACCGATTCCTGACGACTTCATTGTGTTCATGATACGTGTAAGCTCATCGGAGTCGACCTGACCGTCAGCTTTTGCCGCGTCGATCATAGCTATCAGTATAATCTCAGCGTCATTGTTCTTCTGCTGAGGTGTCTGACGGCTGTATTCCTGAGCGTAAGCCTGAGCCGATGCCTGAGCTTGTGCAGGTGTCTCGCTTCCCATTGAGCTTTTGAGAGCCTTGTACGCCATCATTCCGAGAAGCCCCATCATTCCGCCGCCCAGACTGTTCACGGTTGTGCTTTTCGAGCCACCCATTAACGCCCCAAGAAGTGCGCCTAATCCGCCCGCCGCAAGATTATCACCGCCGACTCTCTGGGTCATGCTCTGACCTGCGCCAAGTAATGAGCCGAGTAAATCCTGAATGCCGTTTCCTGCGTTTGACATTCTGGCACTTGCTGCCTGCGATGATCCTGTCGTGCCCTGTATGACTGAGCCTAGTAAATCCATGAAATCCATGAGAAAATTCTCCCTTACATGAAAAGTATTATTCTGGAAAATTGTAGCATGAAAAAAGTTTTTGCATGTATTTTGCTTAAATGGTGTATCATTAACAATTATTTTTCAGGAGGCAATGTTACATTTTGAGTGTCAGGAAATTTTTGCTCACGTTCACAATCATCGTCATAATACTAACCTCGTCAGCAGCTTCAAGAACCTCACGTCAGCCAAAAAGCTCATATGACATAATCATCGCAGGAGGTGGAACAGGAGGAATTTCCGCCGCAATTCAGGCCGCTAGAATGGGTGTAAGCGTCCTCGTCGTAGAGTCATCAACGTGGATTGGCGGTCAGGCAACAGCAGCAGGAGTTTCAACGATGGACGACATGAGCCGTCAGATGAGCGGAATATATGAGGAGTTCATCAGCAGGATAAAGAGCTACTATGATTCTCGCGGGAAATCTATGGGAACATGTTATTGGTACACAGGTTCGCGTGCTTTCGAGCCAAGAATAGGCCAGGAGGCTTTCATCTCAATGATCAATGAGGCAAGGAGAAAGGGTACTCTCGAATTTCTCATGAACTCGGAGATCGTGGCTGTGGACATGAACAAGCGTGCTGTCAGTGGCGTTACAGTTCGTACACCTTCAGGGAATCGTAACTACGCCTGCAAAGTTCTCATCGACGCGACAGAGTACGGCGACATTCTCCCGATCACAAAGACACCTTACAGAGCAGGAAACTCAGTCTCGAAATTCCTAAACCCTGATGCGATGATCCAGGACATAACATGGACAGCGGTCATCAAGAAATACCCCGGCGGTGTACCTGCGTACCTAAAGCCTGAAGAGCCATTGCCGGGCTACGAGCTTGCGAAACGTAACTATGACAGCTTTGTGAGCGCGGACGGTTTCAACTTCAAGAACACCTACCCTGTTCAGACCCCCGTGAACTTCATGACATACGTGGCATACAGAGGAATTCCTGACAGTTCGAACCCTTACGACTACGATGCCTCAAAAGAGAACAGGCCATACATCACGAAGACCGGCCTCAACTGGGGCAACGATTACCCGGGAACTTACGGCTGGGTTAACGGCAGAAGAGGATTACCAGTGTCGTACCTTGAGGACAGGAATTTGCGTCTTCAGGTTGAACGCGAGGCACTCATAAAGACTCTTCACCTGATCTACTACATACAGAACGAACTCAGCGAGGACTGGTCAGTTCCTGATGATGAGTACACGAACAGGATACTTCCCGAGGCAGCGAGGACACTCCCGCGCGAATGGCAGGAAATCGTCCGAAGAATGCCAGTGATTCCCTACGTCCGCGAATCAAGACGCATAATCGGCTCTCACACTCTTACATCACAGGAGCTTGCGCGAAATTCCCTGAGCTACAGGGACGGACATACAAGCCGTGAGTTTTCGGATGCGATCGCAATAGGTGGCTACATTCTCGACCTTCACGGAGCCAACACTGACGCTGACACTGAATGGGAGCTTGACGAGACGATGAAGCACCAGGAACTCAACAGACCTCGCGGGCCGTTCCAAGTTCCAATGAGCGCATTGATACCGAATGAGACTGACGGACTTATCGCCGCTGAGAAGAATATTTCGGTCTCAAGACTTGCCGCCGGAACATTGAGGCTTCAGCCCATAACGATGATGACGGGGCAGGCTGCCGGAGCATTAGCCGCAGTGAGCATCAGGGACGGAAAACAGCCGCGCCAGGTTCATCCTATGCGGGTACAGTGGGAGTTGCTGAAGTCGGGAGTGTCATTGTCGCTGTGCAAGTACTCAGACGTTCCGCCCGAACACAGCTTGAATCACAGCGTCCAAATCTCGAACATGTACGGCCTGATAACGCCGAATGAATACCCTCATGCGCCGTCATTCAACATTCAGGAATGGGACAACCCCGTGCTTGAGATGGCAATAATCAAGGGTGCAGACAAGGGAGTTTTCGGTGTTGACGATATAATCACTGGCGATGATGTTGAGGAGATTCTTACGAGGGCACAGAATGCTTTAAAGCTCAAGAATGCAGGGAAGGTCGACGTGGAAAAATCGGCAAAATTGATATCGAGGAGCGATTTCGTGAAGGCTGTCTGCGATGCTTTCCCAGTGCTGAAGACGATAAAGCCCGCGAGAGATTCACGGCTTCCCTTCAAGCTGGGGAAGAACAGGAATTCCGAGTATGCTGAGATTCTGGGACGGCTCGGGATTCTGAACATCTATGGCATTGAGAGTGAGTTTCACTACGGCTACCCTGTAACGAAGGGTGAGGCTTGTGATGTTATAGTGAGGGCGTGTATTGCTGCCTTGGGGGAGTGAAGTATTGCTCCCCTGTTATGATCGCTGGGCATTACTAGGCTGTCCGTGAGTTAACATATTCCGCAAGAAGTGC
>JAFRSL010000052.1 GCA_017427625.1 Synergistaceae bacterium
CTTTGACATTCTCCTTAACATGAGGAACCAGAAAATAAACCTCATGATTACGGGCGGTACAGGTGTCGGCAAAAGCTCAACGATTAACGCGCTTTTCGGACGTGAGATTTCGAGGGTAGGCATTCACGCAGAGCCTGAAACGATGGAAATCAAGTCCTACGAGCTGAACGACAAAATCACTCTCTGGGACAGTCCGGGACTCGGCGACGGAATGAGGGACACCGAACACGCAAGGAAGATTGTCGAGCTTCTCCGCAAGAAAGACAGCGACGGCAGCTACAAGATTGATTTGGTGCTTGTGATTATCGACGCTGCATCAAGGGATTTAGGTACAACATTCAGCCTCATCAGTGATGTGATTGTCCCTAATCTTGGAGACGAGAACGACAAAAAGACCCGCATCATTGCCGCGCTCAACAAATGCGATGCCGTTATGCCGAGACATTGGAATTACAACAACAGCACCCCCGATGACGTACTGACTCGTGAGCTGGAGAGTAGAGCCGACATTCTCAGACGGAGGATAAAGGACACTACGGGCGTTGACGTTGAGACGATGTACTACTCAGCAGGCGACAAGGAGGAAGGGCAGGAGCAATATCCGCCGTACAATCTCACAAAACTTCTGTCTCTGATTATCTCGCATACTCCTGTGAAGAAGCGCGTTGCTGTGCTTGAGGAGGTTTCACGGGACAAAGAGACATGGAAGCGCAATGATGGGAAATACGGAAGGAAGATGCAGGAAGACCTTGCTGAAACTGTCAGCAGTTACATCAAGGAATTTTCTGACATCGGCGGAAGCATAGGCGATGTAATACTGCCCGGAGGCGTTGGAAGAACGGTCGGAAGAGTTGTAGGCGGACTTGTCGGGGCTGTCGCTGACGTGTTCTCAGGTGTAGTGTCGACTATAGGCAACTTCATAGGCGGGCTGTTCGGGTGGTGATAAGCGATGCTCTCACAATACAGGATTAAGGATATTGAGGACAGAGTGAAGAAAATGCAGGCACAGCCTCTTGATGTTATGCTCATAGGTGCTACTGGTTCAGGGAAGTCTACGACGCTCAACGGACTTTTCGGGAGCGAACGCGCAAAAGTCGGACACGGCTTTGACCCTGAAACGATGAACATCTCAGAACACAGGCTGAATGAACTTCTGAATTTCTGGGATACTCCTGGACTCGGAGACAGTGCAAATCAGGACAAAGAGCATGTGAAGAAAATTGTGGACAAGCTCAGAGAAACATATACAGCAAATAAACTTCCTATCAAGATTCAACATATACCTCTGGATCTCGAACCTAAATATTTCAGGATTCTGATGAATGAAGTGGCACTAGGGAAAGATTACGGCCTCATCGACTTGGTACTTGTTGTCATTGACGGTTCAACCAGAGACTTGGGAACTGTATACACCCTCTTTGTCGATGTCCTTCTCCCGAACATTCAGGCCGACAGAATCCTGACGGTCATCAACCAGTGCGATATGGCCATGAGCGGAAGGCATTGGGACTATTCCCGAAACGTTCCCGACAGCACACTCCTCGACTTCCTGAACGATCAGGTTCGGACGATAACACGGCGTATCAGCGAGACCACAGGGAAGAATATCATTCCTCCCGTCTACTACTCAGCGGAATACGGCTACAACATCGAGCGCGTTCTTGACCTCATCATCGACCACATACCATTGGAACGAAGGAAGATATGAAAAAATCCCCCGGCCTCGTAAGCTGGGGGACTTTCATATTCTCGCTACACGTTAATTCTTGTCGCTGAACTCCGCATCTACCGTATCACTGTCATTTGCTGACTGTCCGGGATTTCCGCCCGCGTTGGGATTCGCGCTTGGCCCGGCATTCTGATAGAGCCTCTGACCAAATTCCTGCATCGTCCTCGTGAGGTCATCTTTGCCCGACTTCATTCCTGCTTCGTCGTTGCCCTCAATAGCCTTCTTGAGAGCGTCAATCTTCGAGTTCACGCGGCCCTTCTCTTCGGGGGTCATCTTGTCGCCCAAGTCGTTTATCAGTTTCTCGGCTTGGAAGACTGCTGCGTCGGCTTCGTTCTTTGCTTCGGCGGCTGAACGCTTCTTCTCGTCCTCACTTGCGTGGTCTTCAGCGTCCCTCTTCATTCTCTCGATGTCGTCCTTGCTCAAGTTCGAGGACTGGATTGTGATTTTCTGCTCCTTGCCCGTTCCCTTGTCCTTTGCCGAAACGTTGAGTATTCCGTTCGTGTCGATGTTGAACGTAACCTCAATCTGCGGAATTCCTCTCGGTGCCGGCGCGATACCGTCAAGAGTGAACTGTCCGAGCTGTACGTTGTCCCTTGCCATAGGACGCTCCCCCTGAAACACCGCGATTTCAACCTGTGGCTGATTGTCCGCCGCTGTCGTGAAAATCTGGCTTGCCTGCGCGGGAATTGCCGTGTTGCGCTCAATCATCTTCGTCATAACTCCGCCGAGCGTCTCAATTCCAAGCGTCAAAGGCGTAACGTCAACAAGTACGATGTCCTTATGGTCACCCTTCAGGATTGCGCCCTGAATCGCCGCGCCTGCCGCAACACATTCATCGGGGTTGATGCCTTTCGTCGGTTCTTTGCCGAGAAGGTCAACAATCTTCTTCTGAACCATAGGCATACGTGTTGAACCGCCAACAAGCAATATCTTGTCAACTTCCGACGCGCTGAGACCTGAGTCCTGTAACGCCCTCTGTGTCGGCTTGATTGTCCTGTCGAGCAGATCCGCTGTCATGCTCTCGAACTGTGCGCGAGTCAATTTCATCTCCAAATGCTTGGGGCCTGTCTGGTTAGCCGTGATGAACGGGAGCGAAATTGTTGTCTCGGTCATGTTTGAGAGTTCGATTTTCGCCTTCTCAGCAGCCTCACGAAGCCTCTGCATTGCCATGCTGTCATTACGAAGGTCAATGCCCTCCGCTTTCTTGAAACCGTCAGCAAGCCATTCGACTATTCTGTTGTCCCAGTCATCACCGCCGAGCCTGTTGTCGCCCGCAGTCGCAAGAACCTCGAACACTCCCTCGCCTACGTC
>JAFRSL010000053.1 GCA_017427625.1 Synergistaceae bacterium
ATTCGTCGAGACCCCAGCGAGCGGTCAGCCAATAACAGGAACTCCTGGCGAGGACGGAATGCCACAAGTCCGCCAGAATGTAATCGAGATGTCGAACGTCCAAGTCGTCGAGGAAATGGTTGAGATGATAGTGGCACAGAGGGCATACGAGGCCAACTCCAAAGGCATACAGACGGCCGATGACCTCCTGAGAATCGCGAACGGAATAAAGAGGTAGCATTGATGATGAGAAATTGCAGGCAGAGGCTAATGTGGCTTCTGCTTTTTGCTATTTTGCTTGCAGTTCCGGCATATTCTGAACAATCCGTAGTCCTTGAAATCCCCGCCGTAATCTACACCAACAAGGGCACATTGAGGCTTGGAGAGATCGCAAGGATAACAGGGGGAAGCAGGAAAGTCCGCGACGCAATAGCCAACATTCAGGTCTGGAATGACGGTCAGACGCTAGACCGCCGTGAAGTCATGAGGGCGATTGAAGACTCTGACGTTAGCGATGTAAGGCTTGAGATACGAATGCCGTTGTCCTCACGGATTGAAACTCCAGATTATGAGGGGAACTTCACGGACACATCACCATCACCCTCACGTTCACTGAATGACTTAGTGCCAATGTTAAAGGAGATGTCAGGCTGGAAGGGAGGCATTGAGATTTCGGCAAACTCCCCAATCCCAGAAGGAAGGCTGATTGACCCAGCGAGCATAATTCCTGGAACTTCAGGCGCAACATTGAGATTTCAGGACAGCGCAGGGAGAGTGAGACCGTTGAATGTCCGTTTAACGTGGTCTCAGAACGCGCTTTTCGCAACCCGTAACATCAAGAAGGGCGACAGGATTACCCCGCAGAGCGTCTACACACGCCCGATGAAGATCACGAGGCCGGGAATTTATCCCAGCGAAGTCTCTGAAGTCTCAGGTTTCACATCGAACAGGAACATAAAGCAGGGTGAGCCATTGGAGTACAGGCACCTTACAAGCTCGCAGCTAATCAAGCGAGGAAGGCAGGTAAAAATCGTAGCGCGCTACAACGGAGCGAGTGCCACGACTGACGGTGTATTGATGGAGGACGGTCGTCCCGGCGAATGGGTGAAGGTTCGGAAGGCTGATGACAAGAGGGTAACGCTGAGGGCAAGAATTATTGACGAGAATACAGTAGAGGTGAGCGCAGAATGAGGAAGATATTGTGTGCAATTATGATGATGATTTCGACGAGTGCATATGCCGGCTCATTGTGGAACGACAATACCAACTGGTTCGCGGATGCTAGGCCGGGAAAAGTCGGCGATATTGTTACGGTGCTTGTTGACGAGAGAACTGACGCGAGCGATGAGTCCGACATGTCAGTAACGAAGAACGCAAATCTCAGTGTCAATGACGGAACGGGGCTTCTCAACTTTATACGAGGGCTTACGCTTGGTGCGAATAACAGTTCAACGGGAAACGGGAGCATTGAGCGCACACATTCTGCGACGGCAACACTTGCATGTCTCGTAACGGAAGTTCTCCCAAACGGAAATCTCGTAATCGAGGGGACTAGGGATGTCAGGACGAGCGATGAGGTCTTGCAGTTGATGTTAATCGGCGTAGTGCGTCCTCAAGATGTGAACAGCGACAACCAGATTTCGAGCCGCCTTGTTGCAAACGCAGAAATCTCCGTCAAGGGCAGGGGAATAATCTCACGTACCCAGAAGCCCGGCATTATCACGCAGATTCTTCAGACAGTATTCTAGGAGGCCATGATGAGAAAGTTTTTGCTTGCATTTGCGATTGTTGCAGTAATGGCTGGCGTATCATTTGGTGCAGTGAACCTTCAGGATATGGATTTTTCCCGAGTAAACCCAACAGTGAGGATCAAGGACATCACGGAAGTTGAAGGAGCGCGTGGAAACCAGCTGACAGGCGTGGGACTTGTTACAGGTCTAAACGGGACAGGCGACAATTCCCCGATGGCCGTACAGATGATGCGTAACATGATGCGTAACTTCGGAATAACCCTCGATGCCCGCTCAGTAAGAACACGTAACCTCGCTGTTGTTGCACTCACCGCAAATCTCCCGCCATATGTCAGACCAGGCCAAACTATCGACGTCAACGTCAACACGATGGGAAACGCCTCAAACCTTCAGGGCGGAGTGCTTGTCCAGTCGCCATTACGCGCAGCAGATGGTCAAGTCTACGCAGTCGCACAAGGCCCTGTAATCGTCGGAGGAAGCTCGGCACAGGGAGCAGCTGCCTCACGAACACAGAACGTTCCGACAGCAGGAAGAGTTCCGGGCGGAGCAATCGTTGAGCGTGAAGTTCCAGCGGATTACTCGATGGGCGGACAGGTTGCGCTGTTGCTTCGTCAGCCGGATTCCACGACATCCCAGAGAATCGCCGACGCAATCAACCGAGTGTATGGAGTTGTTGCGTATGCTGTTGACGCAGGAAGGGTTGAGATTAACTTGCCGGGACAATACGTTCAAGCACCAAATGCTTTTCTTGCGAGCATGGGAGGGATTGAGATAGAGCCTGACACAACCGCTAAAGTTGCCGTGAACGAGCGCAACGGTACGATCGTGATGGGTGGGAACGTTAGAATCTCAGCGGTCGGCGTTGCACATGGAAATCTTGTCGTTACGATCGGTGAGACTGCTAATGTTGTCCAGCCTGAGAGTCTGAGCGGAGGAGTTACGGCCTATGAGCGGAGGACGGATATAACGGCAGACGAGGACGGCGGGAGCATGATAGCAATGCCGGCGACAACTACAGTGAGGGACTTGGTGAGGGTGCTGAACTCACTAGGAGCGAGACCCAGAGACATCATCGAGATATTGCAGGCCATAAGCAAGGCCGGAGCTTTGCACGGTGAACTGGTGGTGATGTAACGTGATATACAGCATACCGACTTCAAAGATAGTGAAGACGGACATTGACCCAGAGATTCACAAGACTCCTGACGCACTGAAGCTCAAAGAATCCTGCCAGCAGTTCGAGGCAATATTGTGGACGAAGCTCTGGAAGGACATGCAGAAGACCGCGCGCTCAATAAGTGGCAGCGACAAGGGAAGGCCATATCAGCAGATGGAGGAACTTACCCTTGAGATGGCCACTGATGACCTCGTAACGAGTTCGGGAGGAGCGGGGCTGTGGAAGATGCTCTATGACTCAATGATTGGGAAACTTGCCGCAGACCAAGAAGCTGAAGCCCGAATGAAAGCCGACCAAGAAGCCGCGAGTTTTGAGGACATTCCCGAAAGTCAGGGATTTGACGTTCAAGGCTGAAATTATCTCCCCTCGTTCATGAATGGCGGGGGGAATTTTTTTGTCCGCGTGATAGAATACATGGTAACAAAACATTTCCCCAACACATACACAAAGGAGACCATCACATGTTAAAAGAAGATATGCGTGAAATCCTCAACGATGCAATCAAAGCTGTCCTTCCCGAAAACGCCGTGAAAGAAGCCCTCAACAACCCAGCCTTCACATCGAGGCGCGGAAAAGGAAGGCTCATCGTTGCCTCAATCGGTAAGGCAGCTTGGCGAATGGCGAAGGCAGCTTCTGACATTCTAGGCTCAGGCATCACCGGCGCGGTAGTAACGAAATACGATCACTCTATGGGCGACATTACTGGGCTTGAGATTTTCGAGGCAGGACACCCAGTCCCGGACATGAACACAATCAACGGAACGAAAGCTCTCCTCGAACACGTCAAAGGTCTCAATGCTGACGACACAGTTCTCTTCCTAGTATCCGGCGGAGGTTCGGCACTTTTCGAGAATCCGGCTGAAGGTGTAACGCTTGAGGACATGCAGGACATAACGCATCAGTTGCTCTCATGCGGTGCTGACATCGTCGAAATTAACACAATCCGCAAGCATCTTTCGAGCGTAAAGGGCGGAAGGTTTGCGGAACTTTGCGCTCCTGCCCACGTCTTCATGGTGGTACTGAGCGACGTTTTGGGCGACAGGCTCGACAGCATAGCATCAGGCCCTGCAGCTCCAGACACTTCAACGAGCGAGCAGGCTCTCGAAATCGTCAAGAAATATAGCCTCAAAGTGAAGCCCGAACTCATGGCCGTATTATCGCGTGAGACACCCAAGAAGCTCGACAACGTTACAGCAACAATCACGGGAAGCGTTACGGAACTATGCCGGGCAGTCAGTGAGCTTTCATCGAAGAAGGGCTACACTCCCCTCGTACTCACCACAACATTGACCTGTGAGGCACGAGAGGCTGGTTCATTCATGGCCGGAGTTGCGCGTGAGGTACTGACATCAGGCTCACCCGTGAAGAAACCCTGTGCAATAATCGCAGGCGGTGAGACGGTTGTGCATTTGACAGGGAAGGGATTAGGCGGAAGGAATCAGGAGCTTGCACTTTCTGCTGCTGAAGGGATTTCTGGGCTTGAGGGTGTTGTTGTAGCATCGCTAGGCTCAGACGGTACAGACGGCCCTACTGACGCTGCCGGAGGAATTGTTGACGGAAAGACGGCAAGCATTCTCCGTGAAAAAGGCATCAGTATCCCCGAAGTCCTCAGGAATAATGATGCCTATAACGCGCTCAAACAAGCCGACGCTCTCCTAATGACTGGCCCGACAGGTACGAATGTCAACGATGTCAGCGTCGTACTAATCGGCTAGGCTTCTTCCGGCCATAGCTGCACCGATCAACCCTGCCTTGTATCCCAATGTACAGCCAACGATGCGGGGCAGGGTAAATCCTCCGAATACCTCGCGCTTAACTTTCTCACGCAAAGGAGCAAACAACCTCTCGCCCTGTTTCGCAATTCCACCGCCTATGCCGATGACTTCAGGCTGTAATCCGTTGATGAGGTTAGCCAGACCGCAGGCTAGATACTCGATGTATTCATCAATCAATTTCTCGGCTACTTTGTTCCCGTTTTCGGCAGCATCAAAGACAGTACGGCCGTTCACAGAACCGTCATCCTCAGTGATTCCGTTCTCGCTCGTCGTTCTGATTAGTCCAGTTGCTGAACAGTAAGCCTCGAAGCAGCCTTTACGTCCGCAAGTGCATTCAAGTCCGCCATGAACTATGACCATATGCCCGAACTCACAGCCCCTGAAGATTTTACCGTTGAGAACATATCCAGAGCCTACGCCAGTTCCGAGAGTGATGATCATAGCGCTCTTTGCACCCTTCGCACAACCAGCAACAACCTCGCCCAGTGCCGCAGCGTCAGCATCGTTCTCAAGAGTTACGGGGATACCGAGAGCCTCAGACATTGCCGGAGCGATGGCAAAATCCTTCCAGCCGAGATTGTAGTTACGGATTACGATGCCTTTGTTGCTGTCGATTGAGCCGGGTGATCCCATTCCTGCTGCTGCGGGTGAGACGTTTGCCTTCGAGATTGAAGCTTTGACCGAAGCTATGATGTCCTGAAGCACGACTTCCTGAGGACGATCTGCGCCAGTAGGAACGCTGTCCTCGCTGATAATCTGGCCAAGCTCGTCAACAATCCCCGTCTTTATGTTAGTTCCGCCGATGTCAATTCCAACGTAATATTTCATGATGAAGCCTCCCTTTTCTGTATATAATATCATCACACGAAAGGAGTTTTTCCATGAAACGAAAAATTATCACCGCAATGTTGCTAGTATGTGCAGGGTTATTATCGCTCGCATTGAGAGAGCCGGAAGAATTCACGCGCTCCACAATGTCAATGAACACGATCATACGCATGACTGTCTATGACAATGAGAAAGTCCTCGATGAAGCATTCGGATTGCTCGACGACCTTGACCGAAAGCTCTCAATGTACAATCCATCGTCCGACATTTCACGCATCAATGCAAATTCCGGCCATGATGTTGACGCTCACACTCTCAACGTAGTGAAAGATGCACTGAGGCTCCACGAAATCACGGGCGGGGTATTCAACCCTCTCATCGGGGCAGTAACGAGGCTGTGGAAAATCAATCAGGCTGACGGAAAGATGCCGTCTCCTGAAAGCCTCGACAATGCCGTGAAGCTCGCTGACATTAAGAATCTCTCAGTGTCGGGCGACAAAGTATATCTCCGTGAGAAGGGCTGTGTCTTGGACTTGGGAGGAATTGCGAAGGGCTATGCCTCAACTGCGATTTCCAAGCTCATGAAGGATAGGGGTGTGAAGTCAGCAATAATCGACTTGGGCGGGAACGTTCACACTGTGGGGTCAAAGCCTGACGGTTCAGCGTGGAGGATTGGCGTGAGAAATCCCCTTAAGCCTATGGGTACTCCTGCGCTTATCGCTGACATTCGGGACTGCGCTGTCATAACGTCGGGGAACTACGAGCGTTTCAAGACGATTGACGGTAAGAAGTACTCGCACTTCTTCAATCCTGTTACGGGTGAGAGCGTGAACAGCGAGCTTCTTTCGGTTACTGTGATTTCGCCGGACGGTTCACTTGCTGACGGACTGGCTACAGCGTTCATGATTACGGGTGTCGACAAGGCTCTGGAAATTCTTGGGAACATGGCCGAGCCTCCGGGCGTAATATTCATCACACAGGAAGGCATAATAGCGACCGAAAACCTCCGTCCAGTAATCACTAAATCCTTAATCCCGGTAACTTTCGCTTCAGGTTGGAAAGCTCCATAATCTCGTCATTAGTGGCCGTATTCGTTGACATCTTCGAGAGAATCTCACGGATACGGCGTTCTGCCCTCAATGCCTCAAGACCCTCGCAAATCCTTTCCCATTTCTCGCGCTCATTAAGCCCTTTCATCTCGGAAAGGAATATTTCACCTCTCGCAATGATGCCGATTTTCGAGGTCTCGCCTATAGTCCGCCAAGTGTCAGAAACTTCAGGCCCGTCGGAAAGTATACATTCAGCAACGGAAACAGCCTCGTCGTCCGTGAGAAGCCCGCGAATTTCTCCAGCCTTAACGCTTATTCTGCACTCTGAGTATTTCATGAGCATTGCACAGAATGCGCACTCTAATCCGTTGTCGATTGTCGCGGACTGTTGAGCTTTCTGCTTGCTCTGTGAAACTTTCCCACCATTGCTGCCTAATATCCGTCGTCTTACCTCGTCAGGAGGGAGCATCATGATCCCGCTCAGGCTTCCCAAGTATCTCAGAGCCTCGTCAGCACCAATCCTTTTAACACCGTCCCAGAGTTCCCGGAGTGCAGTCTTCCTCCTCAATTCGTCCTCAAGCTCCGGCCTCAACATCTCTATGTGATAGGGTATCAATGGCAGAGCGTTATTAAGGCAGTTCACGAAACTCTCGGGGGGATTTTGACGGAGGAAGTCATCTGGGTCTTTCCCGTCGGGCAAAGTTATGACCCTGACATCTAGGCCGTTCTCAGCAAGAATATACATTCCTCTGAGTGCAGCTTTCTGGCCAGCTTGGTCGCCGTCGTAGCATATGTAGCACCTGTCAGCAAAACGTTTCAATAATCCCGCCTGTTCAGCCGTTAATGACGTACCCAATGACGCGACGGTCTCACGGAATCCGGCCATGTGGAGCCTCAAAGTGTCCATGTAGCCCTCGCAGAGTATGCTGTAACCCTTCTCGCGGATATAGCTCCCTGCGGTGTTTAGCATGTAGAGGTTGCTTCGCTTCTTGTAGGTATCACTTTCGGGGGAGTTGATGTATTTTGCGCCGACATCGGGAAGTATTGCCCTTCCTCCGAATGCAACGATCCTTCCAGCCAAGTCCCTCACAGGAAACATGACCCGTCCACGAAATCTGTCATAGATACCGCGCTCGCCCTGAACGACAAGCCCTGCACTGAGCATCGTCTTTTCATCAACGCCTCTTTTCGCAAGATTGTTGATGAGGTCATTCCACGAGTCAGGAGCGTAACCAAGCCCGAAAGTCCCAGAATTTTCAGCAGTGATTCCGCGAGTCTCAAGGTAAGCCCGCCCTGCCGGAAGACGTTTGAGGCAGTACGTGAAATATTCCTGAGCCATGTTGAGGACATCGTAGACGCTCTTACCGTTTCGTTGCCCGTCGGAAATTCCGTAGCTCTTGGGGTTTATTCCGGCCTCCTCTGCGAGAAGCGAGACGGTTTCGGGGAAGGTTAGATTCTTCGTCTTCATCACGAACGTGAAAATATCACCGCTCTCATGGCACGCGAAGCAGTAGTAGCTCTGCGAATCCGGGTATACGTGAAATGACGGGGATTTGTCGTCGTGGAATGGACATAAGCCACTCCAGCCTCGTCCAGTCCGGCGGAGTGTTACAGTTTGGCCTATGATGTCCTCGATTCGGAGGGTGCTTTTGATTTTCTCGGTTAAGTCATTTCGCATTTTGCCATTATAATATAGGCATCAAAATGGAAAGGAGATATTACCTTGCGTAAAATATTCACAGCATTAGTTCTTGTTTTTATGATTTCGTTTCCGTCATTTGCTGACCCAGTAGACGATCTTCTCGCTTACTACGTCGGGAAATTCGGCGTTGAGAAGGGTGAAATTCTTGTTGACGCTCTTCCCGATGAGACAGGGCATTTCGGCGACATCTACATGTCATTGAGGGGCCTCATGGTTGAAGACCTTAGGCTCGACAATGTAACCGTCAGGATGAAGGG
The DNA here is from genome assembly GCA_017427625.1 of Synergistaceae bacterium. Lineage (GTDB taxonomy): Bacteria > Synergistota > Synergistia > Synergistales > Aminobacteriaceae > JAFUXM01. The sequence goes on from JAFRSL010000053.1 coordinate 8,519, forward strand.
CGTGCAGTTCAACGAGCCTTCAAACTGGAAAGCCGGAAACGTCGAGTGCAAAGAAGCAATCTCAGTCCAAGCAGTCGCGGAAATCTTCGAGAACGACATCAACAAAGCCATCGCCGCAAAGACATTCGGGGACGGAAAAGACGAGTGGCATGACTTGTCGCTCGCAATAAAGCCGTCAGGATTGTCTGGGAAGGGCTACTACAAGTTCGGGATACTCGACATTCTGATTGAGATTGACAGCGGCCTCAGAATCGTGAAGGGGAAAGAGCTTTGGCTCAAAGACCCGAAGGTCAAGATCAACAAGATGAATCTCCCCGACTACGTAACGAAGCAGGCACTCGGAAAGATTCAGCCTCTCGTTAATCTCAATGATTTCCCGATGCCGTTGAGCCTCAACAAAGTCGAACTCAAGAAGGGAAGTGCCGTCCTCTCATCGCGCAACCTCCCTAAGCCTCTGCCTAGTGGCCTGAGATACACGTACACGAAATAGCGGGTTGAATCATGAACAGAACAGACAGGAACAGATATATCTGCGTCGCAATCTCGGCAATGGTACAGGGCATTCTTCTAGGGGTTTATGCGCTCGTAACGTCAGGACTTCCGGCACTCTCATTGTTGAGGATAACCCCTCCTAAATTCCTAAACGCTATGCCTCTCACGGTGATATGCCTTGTACCGCTTGCGTTTTGGCTCTCACAGGAACATTGGGGTCGCCGTCTCTGGAATTTTCTCACTGGGCTGACGCTTGTGTTGCTTGCGCTTTGGGGGTATCGAGTTTGGTCATTCGGGAGCTTCGATGCAATGACCTCACAGAAAGCTGACCTAATCCGAATATCGCTCGCGGTCTTCCTTATAGTGCCGTTCTTCCAGTGCAGGATTGCCTCGTGGAGCTGGAAATGCCCATACAGTGATATATTTTTCCAGCTATGCAGAAATCTGTTCCTTCTGTTCCAAGCGTCGATAGTAATCGCGGTATTCTGGGGACTACTCATAACAGCCGGATTACTGTTCGACATTGTTGGACTTCACGCCGTCCCATTGCTCATAATCAACCCATTGTGTGCCGTCCCGCTGACGACAATCACAATAGCGGTCTCAATCTCGGTGGCAATAAAGCACCCTGGAATAGACTCGCTCGGACGGTGGCTGCTTGCGGTTCTTGCGTGGCTGTTACCGTTCTTCTCGATACTGTCATTAGCGTTCCTGGTATGCCTGTTCTGGGGCGGAAGCTCCGGGCTTAGTTCTCTTTGGAACACTGGGCAGGCTTCGACGTTGATGTTACTCCTTCAGGCTGGGACGATAATCCTCGCAAATGCTTCATGGCTAGACGGTTCAAAGACAGCATTCAGGACTAGGAGCATCGACATTCTCGCGGAAATATCGCTTCTCTGCCTCCCGGTCTACTCTGTATTGTGCCTATACTCGCTGAACCTGAGAATATCGCAGTACGGTCTCACGACTGACAGGGTACAGGCAGTATTCCTCGCTGTAACTTCAGGGATATGGGGAGTTGCTTACGCCGGGACTGTTATCGCGCGTAATTGGCCGCTCTCGATTGGTCGTGTGAACATCGCGTGCGTTCTGTTCATGTCAGTGATAGTCCTGCTGATGAACTCGCCGGTACTTGACCCTTTGAGGCTTTCGGCTGAGGATCAAGTTTCAAGGCTGAAGTCAGGAGAGGTAAGCCCTGAAGATTTCGACTACGCCTATCTTGCATCATTGGGACGTTACGGGAGAACCCAGCTCGAACGCCTAAGCTCTGATGACGAAACTGTAAACGCACCGTCCGAGATTTCTCATGAAGGCATAATCATGGTGTTCAGCCCCTCGAAAGTCCAGCTCCTCAGTCAAGACCGCTCACTAATCGGGACGATTTACGGATACTTCCCGCCCGCAGTGAGCCGATCTGTGAGGACAGTACCGTTGCCGCCGGACTACGAGATTGACGGCAACATTTACCGCCCCGAATATTCGCGCTGATTACTTGGAGAACATGTCGGGGTAAAGCGGTATCCATGCCCTTGACTGTATCAATCCAGCGTCGAGGTAGACAGCAAGCATTGACCTTCCCGGATAGCCCGATGACGATAATTCTTCGGGCAGGGGAATCTGAATCTGCATGTGCGTCCTCTGAACTGGGAGTTCGAGAGTGTTGCCGAGTGCGTAGAGCGTCTTTCCGCCGGTAAATGAGCTTGCCCGCAAGAGACCCAATGACGGAATATCACGCGCGTAAACGTCAAGTTCAAGCCCGTTGAGTATGCAGAACTTCAGGAGCATCAGCATGTCCTCGTCGGTGAATGGGATCGAGGCGTCAACGATTATATTCGTCAGCGTCTCCCTGTGTAACAGCCACACTGACGCAAGTACGCTCTGAACGTCCCTTCCTGATGTTACCTGAGACGGCCTAGCGTTAAGCGGGAAGAGTGTTCCTCTCGGTACTGGCATGTGGAACAGTACGGCGTCGAACGTTCGGGGTCTCTGCCAGATCACGTTGCATCGCATGTTGCGGTCATTCCAGACTGACTGGGCGACGATTCGGGCGTTGTTGGCGTAGTGCATGAAAGGCGACATCAAAGCGGCCTCAAGAACGAAGCTCTCACGGTTCTCGGTATCAGAGGCGATTGATGGGTTGTAGATGCTGAGGAAGCCGGGAACTTCATCGCGGGCGGGCATCATTATGGCTTTGTAGATTCTTGAGACGCTCATGTCGAACCAGCTTATATCGCCCTCAGATGACTTGAAGAATGTCCATGCGTTGCGTATTCCGTCCCTCCAAGCTCCTGCGTTTCTGTTAGCGTAAGTACGAGTCCCGAAGTCAACAATGTAGTCGTAAATGTCGCCTTCGTCCGTGAGCACGAAAAGTTCACCAGTCCCAGACCAGATTAAATCGCGAGGCTTCCTGATGTTCCTGATGTCGAAATATTCATGGCTTATTACGTTGACGAGGTATACGCGGTCATTCATTCTGTCAGCAACGGCCAGCCAGTCAGCATAGCACTCAATCGCTACAGGCTCAAAGAGAAAATCCCCGTCCAAAAGCTCAGGCCTCCAGTATCTCACGCGAAGGTCTCCTCTTGCGGTACTGTAGAAGGCTATGTTACGTTCTGCTGGATCGGAAACTGCGAAGAGGTTCTCGGCAATGATTTCTGCATCGCTCACAACAACTGAGGGAAGTGTTGCAACGTAGTCGGCTGAAACGTTCGGTTCACTGAGGCGTGATGATGCGAAGGAATACATGTCGCCGTCATCGTTGAAGATTCGGAACGTCCCGTCGCCCATAGGGATAGCGATTACGGGCGATTGCACTCCGACTTCACGCATGCTGCCTGTTCCGCCCAAGAAGTTGCGGCCGTCCTGTCGAATGTAAATCTTGTCGCCGAACTGATCAGGAATGCAGATAGTGTTCCCCAAGGACCTTGCTTTTCCGAGTCCCCGAATGCTGAACGGGCGCGTGTAACCAGTGTTCCATTCAGATTGTACGTTGGACTCTGAGTAACGCCACGAGACAGGAATCGGTGCAGTTCCCAAAACCGAACGAAGAACTCCGTCCTGTTCGTCAAAGTTGCGTTTTATTCGCGGTGCTGAGACATCGAGGGGGCGGACTTCAAGGTAGCCGTTAAGGGAGGTCATGGCCTCGTCTGTGTAGCCCATGCGGTTCAGGTTTAAGGCTGCGAGGAGGTAGTAGTCGACCATGTATGTGTTCTGGCGGATTGCTTGGTCGAGGTAGACTTGAGCGTCCCTGTAGTCGCGCCTCATGAAGTGAATGTATGCGTTGTTGAAGTAACGTTCGGCCTCGTCAATGTCTGCTCGCGGAACTTCTGCGGATTTAGCCGGAACTGCGAGCGTCAAAAGCAGCAGTGCTGTGAGAAATTTTCGCATTCATTAAGTCTCCTTACATTGATATGATTTTGGTGATATTATACGCGTGAAAAGAAAGGAAGTAGTCGCAATGAGCGTAGAAAGCATAGAGAGCAGCATTCAGTCAGCGGAACAGTACAAGATTCGGGCAAAGCGTCAGGAACAGACAGCCCAGCAGATTCAGGAGGCCCAGCGTTCCGAGCAGGTTCAGCAGGAACAGAGGGTGCAGGCTCAGAGGGCGGAGGAAGTTGACACGTACGACAAGGCAAATCCCGTCGGTACTCAAGCTGAAGGAGTGTACAGCGTATCGCATGATGAGTCAGGAAATCTCAAAGTGAATTACACTCAGCCCGCCTCAAAGTCAGATAGCGCGGAGGAGTCGGAGTCGTCTTCAACGCCAAAAGCCGAGTCCTCAAAGCCGGCCGGAGGGGCAGGGGCAACGTCAGCGGTCTCAAGCACAAGCAGCAGCGATGACGATGATGAGATTGAGGAGCTGAAGAAGCAGAGGGACGCAATCCGTCAGCAGTTGAACAGAGAGGCAAATGAGGATGTTAAGGCACAGCTCAGAACTCAGCTTCAGAGCATTGAGATGCAGATAGCCTTGAAGTCAACGGGGGTTGAGGCGTAATTCGGCTCACGAAAAGTGTATCCGCAGAGTTACGAGATTCTGTGGGTACACGATATTTCTCAGGCATATTCTAATTCTGCATTAACTTTCAGTCTGGGGCTGTAGTAATTCTGTTGCTTTCGTGCAAGTAAATCCTGCTGAATATCATAGAACAGCATGGCCGAAACTCCGAAGAATCTCCCTAGCTTCTCTGAGATTTCAGGTGTGATTTCAGCGTCGTCAGCAAGCAGTGCCCTAATCTCATGTAGAGGTATTCCTGTGCCTTCTGATACTTCTTCTGCCGTCAGGTTCATGGGTGTCATGAACTCTCCGCCAATATAGTCACTCATGTGTGGCAAGGGTATCAATTCTTCGTATGTGTCTGTCATGTTCCTTTTACGCTCCTATCTCGTTCTAGTGGTAATCAACTATTTCAACACCGTCAAAACCGTTATCCCAAACTGTAAAACATATCCTGTACTTGTCATTTATCCTGATGGAATATTGTCCTTCTCTGTCGCCATGCAGCAATTCAAGCCTGTTAGCGGGCGGTACACGCAGGTCGTTCAGGCATTTAGCTTTGTCCATGTAGATTAACTTCCGCAAAGCTGCCTACTGAATATCCGGCGGGATACGGCGGGAAAATTGTCTCCTAAATACTTTTGCTGTTTCCTTGTCTGCGAACCCTAGAATAGCCATTGTTCAGTATTAAGCAGGCTCAATC
>JAFRSL010000054.1 GCA_017427625.1 Synergistaceae bacterium
CTGATGAAGTCTAATGTTCCCTCGCGGAGAATCTTGTCGTCGCCTTCCTGAGTGTGAAGAGTAACGCCTCGCCTTGACAACAAGTCTGCACTGTATGACGGGTAATAGCCTCTTGCCATTATGTCGACGAAGTAAAGTGTCTCACGCCTTGCCTGCATACGTCTGAATACGTCCTCAGGTTTGCATGTTGCTGGGTAAAGCTCACTCGATGCGTACATTGCGCCGAATTGTGAGCCTGGCATCATCTCATGGCCGAGTTTAACGGCTAATGCTGAGGCAAGGAACATGTTGTGAGCGGCATTGTAGTGAGTCTGGTTGTCGCACTTGTGAGTCCCGCAGGCAACGAAGCCACGAACAGCGTTAATCTCGTTGAACGTCAGCCAGTATTTGCACCTCTTCCCGTAACGCTCGAATAGTGCGCGTGCGTACTTCACGTAGCAATCGACAACATGCCTCGAACTCCAGCCGTCATAATTTTCGGCCAAATACACCGGCATTTCGTCATGCTGGATCGTGATGAGTGGTTCCATTCCGTGAGCCTCAAGTTCGGTGATAACGTCATCGTAGAATTTGAGGCCGGCCTCGTTGGGGGTATCTTCCTCGCCTGTCGGGAAAATCCTGCTCCAACAGATTGAGAAGCGGTAGACGTTGCATCCCATTTCGCCCATGAGAGCAATATCTTCCTTGTAATGGTGGTAGAAGTCGACTGCCTTGTGGCTGGGGTAATACCTGTCATCGCGAATGTATGGTTTTGCGCCGTCAGGTATGCTGCTTGGGTTGAGGAACGAGCTTGGTGCTTCGCCGGTTGAACCGTCGGGGAGTCGGTAGGTTGTGCATCGTGGGTGTTCAACGCTTCCGTCTGTCTCGAAGTCGTGAGTGGACATTCCTCGTCCGCCTTCATTGACTCCACCTTCGCACTGGAAATCCGCCGTTGCTCCTCCCCATAAGAATCCATCAGGTAATTTTATCCGCATGGGTTGAGTCCTCCTTAGTATATAAAGTTGTCATGTGATAGAAGTGTAATTATTATAGCATGCTCAAGACCATAATAGTGGAAAGGCTAACGATTGTGTATAATTCTCATATACATTTTCAATCAGGAGGAATGTAATAACATGAAGAAAATTTTAGCCCTAACGTCAGTATTTGTACTCGTATTTGCGGGTGCATCGTTCGCAGCAGCAACAGCCGACTCGATCATCTCCGGCGCGGTCTCAATGATCGAAGAAATGTCCGGTGCTGGCGATGTATCAGCAATGGCCGACACAGTGAAGACCTCTCACGCAATCGCAATAGTTCCCTCGATGGTCAAAGCAGGATTCATAATCGGCGGAGAATACGGCGAAGGTCTCATTCTCAGGCATGAAAACGGAAAGTGGTACGGCCCGAGCTTCTACAACATCGGCGGAGGCTCTTTCGGTTTGCAGGTGGGGGCACAGAGCGTTGCGCTTCTTCTCGCGGTGATCAACGAGCGCGGTGTAGGGGCTTTCATGGGCAGCAAGACCAAGCTGGGCGGAGATTTCGCCATTGCTGCCGGGCCTGTCGGAAGGCGTGCTGAGGCTGCTACCGATGCTCAGGTAAAAGCGTCAATATACAGCTACTCGCTGAGCAAGGGACTTTTCGCGGGTGTTTCGCTTGAAGGCTCGGTGATAAGCATAAGTGTGAAACGCAACAATGAGTATTGGGGCGGAAAGGTTTCGGCAAAAGAAGCCTTACAGAAGCCGGCCAACGACAAAAGGATTGCCCCGCTGGTCAATGCTCTCAATGCTCTCATGAAGAAAGCAAATTAGAAACTGATAAAACATTCACATTGAGCTGTTAAAATTTTCCCTGTATGTACGAGAGAGTACATCGGGGAATTTTTGTGTATTACGACAGAAGAAGGAGATGAAATCCATGAAGGCATTACGGATATTGATTGCGATATTTCTGACAGTCCCTGCGCTTTCTGCGTGGTGTGCGGAAAATCAGGGGGGTGAAGTCCTTGTTGTCCTGAGAACTCCGGCGGGAATGACATTAACTGAGGAGAGTCTGGAATCCGGAAGCGTCCGACAGTACATTGAACTCACGGCGGAGGAGGCTGGCGCAAAAGTAATCAGCATATTCGACTCACTATCGCTTGCTAACAAAGACGGACATATTTTCGTGTTCATGTCATCAGACACAAAGACTTCCGAGGAACTCGTATCATCACTGAAGGAAGACCCAAATGTTGTATCAGCATCCCCGAACAGGAAAGCGAGAATAATGAAACCTGCTAGATGAGACGGGAGACGGCTTGACAGAATGAGTATCGGCCTGTAGAATGTATAACTCGTTGAGGCCGGTGTAGCTCAGTTGGTAGAGCAGCTGACTTGTAATCAGCAGGTCGGAGGTTCAAGTCCCCTCGCCGGCTCCAGTGAGTGAAGTAAATGGCGGAATGGCCGAGTGGTCAATGGCAACAGACTGTAAATCTGTCGACGGGAGTCTACCATGGTTCGAACCCATGTTCCGCCATAAAAGCCGATTTAGCTCAGCCGGCAGAGCACATCCATGGTAAGGATGGGGTCTTCGGTTCAAATCCGAAAATCGGCTTCCAGTCGAGAATATATTAGCTCTGAGGTTAGATAGACTTCGGAGCTTTTATTTTTGCCCTTTCACATTTCACAGTCATTTTTGCGCATGAAAAAGCCCCCCGAATCTCTCGAGGGGCAATTTGTTTCAAATCTTACTCTTTGATTTTCACCGCGATGATTGGCTCATAGATGATGCCGGGTTCAAGCCATGCTGAGAGCGTTACGCTGTAACTCTCAGGCACTCTCTCGATGACCTCGTTAGTCTCATCGAGGAACACCGCATTTTCCGCGTCATTCTCATCGTCCTCACCGTTGGGGAACGAATGCCATACGAGAAGTCCATCCACAGGAGCGTTCACATCGAGCGAGACAGTGAAGTCGTACATTCCAGCTTCTTCGACCTCAATCGCTGGAAGCACAGCCGCGATCACTTCATCAGCGTTCGCCACACGTGCAAGCATCTCGGCAGTAATCTCACCGCGCTCATGGTACGCGACTCCATTCACGAACTCGGGTCTTTCCGGCTCTTCCGGCTCTTCAGGTTTGTCTGAAGCTGGTTCGGCAGGCTTTATCGTGATGTAGAGCGTCTGCGAGTTCTTGTAGGAGGCCTTGTTCACGTTCGCTACTGTTACCTTGATTTTGGCGTTCACTTTGGCTTCTTCGGGAACTCCGGAAATTACACCTGTATCTTCGTTGAGTGTTAAACCCTCAGGCATGTCCCCCGAGTATGACCACACAACTTCAGCAGTCTCAGGCGAGTACTTGAGCTGGAATGAGTACCTCTCACCAACAACGCCGTCCGGAATTTCCGTAACCGTCGTCTTGATCTTTGGCTTCACTGCTTTGATCGTCATCTTGATGCCTTTGCTGACTGACGTTTCATCATCGCCTGAACCATTCGTTACAGTTACAGTGATTTTCCCGTTGAATGGCTCTTCGGGTGTTCCCGTGATCGTGCATTCCTCGCCTGTCGCATTGGTCGTGTAGTCGAGTCCGTCAGGCAAATCCTCGAAGTCCCACGTCAATGGCGTTACACCTGTCGCTTTTAATACCGACTTATACGCCTCGCCCTCAGTGCCCTTCTTGAACGAGCCTTTTATCTTGGGCGTTACACCCTTGACATTCAGCGTGAACTCGTCCGATATTTCGACAGCCCCGTTGCTGGCCGAAATCGTTAGCTCGAACTCGCCAGCCTCCATAGGCTTGCCGGAGAACTTGCCCTTGTCGAACTTCACACCCTCAGGAAGATCGCCCTCAATGCTCCAGACCGTCGGCTTCATGTCCTTCACTTTCAGCGTGAAACTGTACTTCTTGTTCCACTTTGCCTCTTTCAGCGCGTCGCTCTTGAATGTGGGAGTCTTTGCGACAACCTTCAGGCTGATCTGTTTTGCGTCTGACGTTCCGCCCTCGTTCGTTGCCGTTACCTTGAACTTGAACGTCATGGCCTTGCTCGTGTCAACCTTCCCGGTAATCTCGCCGTTCTCTGCGAGTTCCAAGCCGCCCGGAAGCGACTCACCGTCAACCAGCTTCCATGTCATCGGTGATGTCCCTGTAGCCTCAAGGAAGTAGCTGTAATCCTCGCCCTGATATGCGTCAGGAATCTTCGACGACTGAATGGCAGGCTTCTTCACCGTCGTGTCAGGCTTGTTGTTGACCTTCAGCGTGAAGTTGGCGTAGTCCGTCCCCGCCGTGTTCTTAGCCTTCACCGTTATGTTGTACGTCCCTGCGGCCGTAGGTGTCCCCTTTAGCTCTCCGTCTGACGTGAACGTGAAGCCAGTCAGTGTTTTCCATGTTGCCGTCCACGTTATGTTCTTTCCCTCAGCGGCAAACTGGAAGCTGTACTCCTGTCCCTCTGTCGCATCAATAATCGCCTCCGTCGTTATCTTGGGCGGGCTGACTTTGTTGTTGTCAGCTATCGTCAGCGTGTACTCTTTCGAAACATTACCCGCTGAGTTACCCGCAGTTACGTTCACCGTGAATATTCCGCCGACTTTCGGAACTCCTGCCAGCTTGCCCGATGTGTTGAGCGTCAATCCGTCAGGAAGTCCCGCAGCTGTCCAAGTGATCGGCGATGTACCGTCAGCATCAAGCGTGGCGTTGTATATCGCGCCGACCGTACCGTCAGGAAGTGTGGACGTCTTTATCGTCGGAGCTGTTACTTCGGCCACCGTCGATTTCACCTTCAGTGAGAACTTACGCGAGTCCTTGCCAGCTGAGTTTGCCACCGTTATCGTGAATGAAGTCTCGCCCGTCTTATCGGGAGCCTTGCCGGAAAGTGTAGCCGTCCCAGCATCGAACGTAAGCCACGATGGAAGCCCGGCCGCTGTCCACGTCAATGGTGATGTGCCGGTTGCCTCAATCTTCTTCGAGATGTCCCCACCGTGTTCATACGTCCCCAAATCCTGAGCCGTCGTTATCACAGGTGCAACAACCGCAGTCTCAATCGTCAGCGTGAAATTCCTCGCATCTTCGCCCGCTGTGTTCGAGGCCGTTACCGTGAATATGTAGCTGTCAGCCGCAGCAACAGTACCGTATATCAGCCCTGCAGTGCTTATGTTCAATCCCTCTGGAAGCCCCTCGGCTTTCCACGTGATTGGAGCTGTACCCGTTGCCTTGAGAGCGATTGAGATTCTCTTTCCGGCATCGAACTTGCCCAAGTCCTCAGATGTCGTGATTACAGGCGCAAAGGTCGAAGGTGATGGCGCGATCACCGTCATCGAGAAGCTGCGTGAGACGCTACCCGCCGTATTAGTCGCGCTTACGAGGAATGTATAAGTCCCCGCCTTCGTCAGAGTTCCAGAGAGAAGTCCCGCAGAGTCTACCGTGAGTCCCGCCGGAATTTCGCCGTCCGCGTGAAGCCACGTTATCGGAGCTGTTCCCGTTGCCTCAAGCTGGATTGAGACGCTCTCGTTGATCTTGAACGAGCCGAGATCCGCCCTAGTCGTGATTGCTGGGGCTGTTACAACCGGCGTTGGTTCGATGAATGTCAGAGTGAATGTCCGGGTGTCGCTTCCCGCCGCATTGGTTGCAGTTACCGCGAACGAGATTGGCCCTGATGTTGCGTGAACTCCCGTTACAGTGCCGGAAAGTTCGCCCGTCGTCTCATTGAGCGTGAGTCCTACGGGAAGTTCTGCCTCGACCGCGCTCCACGTTATAGGGGCATCACCTGAGGCCTCGAATTTCACGGAATAAGGGACATCTTTCGTGGCTGAAGGTATCTCCGTCGTCGTGATTGTCGGACGTGTTCCAACTGGCGCAGGCTCTGAGACTGTGAGTGTGAATGTCTTGCTGGCCGAGCCGCCGGAATTTGCCGCAGTTACCGTGACTGAGAACGTCCCTGAAGCTGTCGGTGTACCCGAAATTGCTCCCGTTGCCCCGTCAATCGTAAGCCCTTCCGGAAGCCCCGCCGCGCTCCACGTTACTGTGGCATCGCTCGTCGCTGTGAGTGCCGCTGAGTATGCTGTGTCTTTTGTTCCCGCCGGAAGAGACTCGGTCGTAATCACAGGTGCGGCCACAACAGGCGCTGTATTTGAGACAGTCAGCGTTAGTGTCTTCGTATCTTTTCCGCCAGAATTTTCGGCCTTCACAGTTATCGTGAATGTTCCCGTTTCTGTCGGTGTACCTGAGAGAAGGCCAGTGCTGCTTACCGTCAGTCCGTCTGGAAGAATGCCGCTCGAAACTGCCCACGTTATTGTTCCTTCGCCTGATGCCGTAAGCTGAACGGAATATGCTGTGCCTTTCACCGCGTCAGGAAGCGAGGTCGTCGTGATTGTCGGAGCGGGAACAACGGGTTCTGGGTCTGGTTCTGATGGATCAGCCTCTACGTTGTCGGAGAATGTTCCTCTGTCGGAATGCCTGTCGCCGTATGTGAGAGTCTTTGTGTGTCCGGCATCTGTTGTTACACGCGAGTAGTTGCCCGTAACTTTTGTGTTGGCGTTGTAGTTGTAGATATGGCCGATTATTCCGCCTGCGTAGGTGTTATTGTTGCTCTCGTAGCTGTAGAGCGACTTTATACTCGTTGAGGCATTCTTGCTTCCGACTGAGTTGTTCGTGATTGTTGCAGGATCGCTGTACGAGTTTACATATCCTACAATGCCGCCAGCGAAATAATCACGGTATTGGGTGGAGCCTGATACTGCGATTTTACCGTCAAACTTGCACCCGTCTATTATTGCGCTGTTCCTTGCCCATCCTACTATGCCTCCGACGTGGCAATCATTGTTCGTGTTTGACACCATAGCGGCCCGGATATTGCCCGTAACACTGAGATTCTTGATTGCTCCTCCGTGAACAAGCCCGAACAATCCCACGATGTTCTGGTCTGTCTTCACGATGTCGATTTTGACAGTATGACCGCCA
>JAFRSL010000055.1 GCA_017427625.1 Synergistaceae bacterium
AGTTCACGCCCTACGGTGTATTCGGACTTATGGCTAACGTAGTCGGCTCGAACGGCCCGGAAATTCTAATCCCCTACATCAAAGCAATCGCGGCAATGTACATCGCGGGCGCAATCTACGTCATCGTCGTGCAGGCCGGATTGATGGTCGGAGTGATAGGGCGCGTGAATCCTCTCCGCTTCCTCCGCGAGATGAAGGAGGCAATGGCGTTCGTCTTTGCGACATGCTCAAGCGTTGCAACGATCCCGCTTAACCTTCAATGCACGAAGAATATCGGAGTTGATGACGACACGGCGAACTTCGTTATACCTTTCGGGGCTGTAATGAACATGAACGGTACGGCAATTTACGAGGCAGTTGCGGTAGTTTTCACGGCACAGATTTTCGGAATTGAGCTTGGATTCACACAGCAGATCATGATAATGCTCACCGCGACTCTCGCGTCAATCGGTACAGCAGGAATACCCGGCTCAGGTCTCGTAATGCTCACGATAGTTCTGTCGTCCGTGAATCTTCCGATGGAGGCAATCGGGCTTCTCGCTGGGATCGACCGTATACTCAACATGGGAAGGGTAATCCCGAACATCGTCGGTGATGCTGCTTCAGCGGTAATAGTTTCGAGGACAGAGGGAACGTTCAAGGATAAGTAGCAAATTTTTCCTGTGAGAATGCGGGAGGGGATCATGATGGTCTCTTCCCGTTTTTTGTGTAATATAATAGCGTTGAGGTGTTGGAGTTTGGGTTGATGAAATTCTTGAAGAGATTGATGCACTTAAAAGTGAACTTTGAGACGCAGGAACATACCGAAGAATCCCCGTGAGGATCTCAGGAGCATTGAACACCTGATTACTTGCACAGCCCCAACTAAAACAGCAGTCAAAATGCTCCAACGGACGAATGAACTGGATTGCTTTTCCTGAATATTCTGCTTGAAGTCATCAATACGTTTTTCGTTGCCACTAATGGCGATAGTCAGGCTGTCAATAGCGTGTTCTAATTTGGCGGAGATGACATCAATTTTGCCGTCAGTTCTAGCATATGCTCGGCAAGTTTTTTCTCCATGAAAGCAAGCATTGTGTCAAATCGTTCAGAGACGAACTCAGTTTCAATATCATGTAGTTCCGGCATGATTACGCGGTCTCCTTTCCACTTGATTTTGTGGACATCACGCTTATCTTTACACAAAGCTCGCCGAAGTCCTGAAACACATAACCCCATTCTGACATTTAGCATATAATATAATACTGATGTCAAGGCTACCTGCGGGACACAGGTAAGTAATGCCTTTGAAAATTTACAAGGAGGTGAAATTTACATGAAGAAAATACTCACAGCGGCGGTATTAACGCTTGCTCTTGCGGGTACGGCGTTTGCTCTCAGCGACTCGGAATATCTCACTCTGAAGAAGTCGAACGCGGATTTTGCTCGTGCCGACAAAAATCTGACTCAGGTCTGGAAGAAAGTTACAGGCAGTATGTCAGGAAGGTCTCTGAAAGTCATCAGGGAAGAACAGCGCGAATGGATAGCTGACGGCCGCGACAATGATGCGGATTACTACATGAGCATGGGGTATTCACGCGCAGAAGCCTACACTATGGCAACGAATGACCGCGCTGAATATCTCCCCAAACTCGCCCGCGAAATCAGAAACGGAAAATAACTCTACGCCCCCTCCGATGTTGCTTACGAGGGGGATTACTTCTTTTTGCCGAATTGGATTCTCTCCCGCATGTCCAGTGCCATATCACTCATCCCTATAACGATAAGCCACGGCCAGAAGAACGGTATCAAGAACAAAAATCCCGCGAGTATCTTCGCACCCTTCCTGAGCTTGAAGCCCTCCATTATCCAGAACGCGAGCGACAATCCTTCAACGAACATTATGACGTTTGCGGCAATCTGAAGGTTCACTATGAACATGCTGACCGTAGTATCCATCTCAGCCTCAAAAATCCAGTTCATCAAGAATGCCCCGAATGATACGAGAAGGATCGAGACAGGAAATTTCCATAGCGTGAATGGCGGAAGCTCTGGCGGAAAATTCTTGCACTTCGGGAAATATTTCCGCGTTATCCTGTAGCACAGCGAGTAATTTAGGCAGGTCTCTATTCCTGCGTAAATCACCAGCATTGCAGGGAGCACGTGAGGGAGTATCACCCAAATCCGAATAAGCGAGTCCATTAGTTCGGGTTTGTCTCCGTAATTCAGCACCAGAAATTCAGCTACCTGCCTCGTGTCAGGGAACAATATATTCCTCCCCGTGAAGAACCAGAATGCCCAGAGCAATATCAGCTTGAACAATATTGACGCGCCCGTACATATCAGGAGGCTCTCACCGCCCGTAAGCTTCTTGACTTCCTTGAAGCCGAAATTTGATGTCATTACGATGAATGCTGAGACAGGAGCGCACCCAAGAAGAAAGTAAACCGCCATGGCCGGAGAAATTGCCAGGAACAGCGTTACCTCTATCATGAGTTCGGCGATGCTTGTGTTCTTCTGGCTCTCAATGCAGCCCATTACGCAGAGTGGAAGAGGGCATAATACCAGCCCTATGAAACCGAAAAGGGGCAGAGAACTCCCCGCGAGTATCAATGAAAGTGTGATGATTACGCAGGGAATTATCCGCTTCATGATTCTTAGTCGAGTGAGTAGGGAAGCAACGCCATGTATCTGGCGCGCTTGATTGCCTCAGTGAGAAGACGCTGGTGCTTTGCGCAATTCCCTGTTACACGTCTGGGAATGATCTTGCCTCTCTCGCTGATGTACTTGCGAAGCTTCTCAACGTCCTTATAGTCAACATGCTCCTGCTTCTCAACGCAGTAATAGCAGAATTTCGGCCTGCGCCTTGATGCACCCCTGCGAAGACCTCCGCCCTGTGCGCCGTTCCTTGCCGGGGAAGTTCCCCTGTTTTCGCGTTCTGTATTTTCGCGCTCGTTCATTCTGTGTAAATTCCTCCTTCTCTAAAACGGTATGCCGCTTTCTGATCCGCCGGGCATTCCGTTACCGTCGTCAGCAAAACCCTGCGAGAATCCTCCCCCGCCGAATCCGCTTTCACCTATGCTCTTGCCGAAATCTTCATCGCTCGGAATATATCCGCCCGCTGCCCCGAAGCCAGAACCTGAAGACTGATACCCTCCGCCTGAGCTGCCCTGTTCACGTGAACTTAGGAATATCACCCTGTCAGCGTTCACTTCCGTTACGTACCTTTTGCCTGAGCCATCATTTGCTTCGTAGCTTCTTGTACGTATACTGCCCTCGACAAGCACGGGGCTTCCCTTTTTAAGATACTTTCCGCAAGGGTCAGCCTGATTTCCCCATACTACTATAGGCACGAAGTCAACGCCGTCCTTGAACTCTCCGCTCTGGTCTTTGTAACGATAATTCACAGCTACAGAAAACCTGGCCCATGCGCGTTTGTTCACAGTGTATCTGACTTCAGGGTCTCTTGCGAGATTTCCGGCAACAATAACTTTGTTCAGTCCGTTCATTGCTCAAAGCCTCCTAGTCGTCAAGAACGATCATCAACTGACGATAAACATTCGCTCTGAGGCCAAGTATACGCCTAAGCTCGAATGTCTGTGCAGCCTCAAGCTCAAAGCTGAACAGCACATAATATCCTTCTGTCTTCTTCCTGATAGGATACGCAAGGGTCTTCTTCCCCCAAGCATCTGACTTCGACACAGTACCGCCCAGATTCTTGATTACTTCCTCGATCTTCGCAATCTCCTCGCTCTGGTTCTCAGTTCCCGCGTCAAGAATGGTAAGCATCTCATATTTCCGCACTTCTCTGCACCTCCTCCCTATGGACTAATCGGCCTTCCGTTCGTGCGTCTAACCCGAAAGGCAGGGCGTGAGAAATTATATCATAACTCTCGCAAAAAATAAGACTCTCACGATTTTTCGCAAGAGCCTCATTGTTGTCTTCTGAATTTTGGTCGGGACGAGAGGATTCGAACCTCCGACCCCCTGCACCCCATGCAGATGCGCTAAGCCAGACTGCGCTACGTCCCGTAACAGAAAGTTATTTTACCGCAAAATCCCTATTCGTCAAGTTTCCGTTTCATCACCGCGAAGAATACATTGGGATCGAATGTCGTCCTCACCGCAAAAATCTCGGCAATCTCCCAGCCTTCAGAACCCTGCGCGTTAAGGAGACCTTCAACCTCCGCCGTCTTCTTTGACGCTTCCTTGCTCTTCTGCAATGACGTCAGAGAACCGAGCGGCACAATCTTGTACTCGTACTTCACAGCGGCCTCAGCAATCGAGGCTAACGCAAATATCATGACGAGGATTAACGCGATTTTCTTCATGGCCTGTTCCTCCTAGTCGAGAGCGTTGATGATTACGCCCGCGGCAACTCCGATCTTGTAGATGATGTCGACAGCATCCTTGAAGCCCTCTATAGGCTGCCTGTCCAAGTACTTGACCGGAACAATGATTGTGTCTCCCGGCTCAATCGCCGCAGAATACCCTCGCGGTGCTCTCCATTCCTTGCTCGACAGCATGGCCGTGCTTCTCGTTAGCCTCAGAGTCGTTCCGTCAGACTTTACGATGTAGACCATTCGCTTGTGCGCGCTCCTCAAAGCTCCTCCAGCCGCGCTTATGTAGGCGTTTATGCCCATTCCCTGACGGTATACCTGAGATGTTGACGAGTAAACGGCTCCAAGCACGTTGACCGTCAAAGGCATTGTAGGAACGCTGAGGTAGTCGCCGTTCTGAAGCTCATAGTCCCAGTCCGTGCCTCTTATGTTCTGCGGGGTGTCTACCTTTGTTACAACACGGCCTATTATGTCCATATGGCGCAAGTTGTTGATGAGCTGCCTGCGTCTCTGGTACTCCTGATTCAATGAGCCTGCGCTTTCAGTTCCCGCTGTATTCTGCGAGGACTCCAAGAGTTCACGCTCCATTCTGTCGGCCATCTGGTTCAGAGACTTCCGCTGATCCACAGCCACTGCCCTCCTCGTAAAGATTGCTCCCCTCAGGAATGCTCTTGACGTGAATCCTCCGGCACGTTCGATGAGGTCAGAGAGCCTTTCTCCCTCGAACATCGAGTAATTTCCGGGCCTCCTGACTTCTCCGGCTATCGTTACGCGAATCTGCTGCTTCCAGTCGGGAACTATCAACACCGTGATTTGATCCAAGTTCTCGAGCGGTATATTGTGAACAGGGTCTCCCTCAAGTGCGCGGAATATGTTGACGGTGAATCTCTCGTTCACCGGGCCGTTGAGTGATGGGGTTACGCGGGTGATCTCCGCAGTGTCCGATGCAGTTACCGTGAGTCCGCCAGCGCGGCTGAGAATGTCGGCGAGCCTTGTCTGACCGGGAACTATCGCGAACGTTCCGGGGCTAACGAGCGGACCGGTTACAAGGACTGTCGACGCGAGGTTGAAGATTGGGAAGAGCCTGATTATGTCGCCGTCATGAAGCTCCTGATTCTCGAACTCCTGCAATGTACCCTCGAACGCCTCTGCATATGTGCTGTCATAGATTCTGTAGTACTGCACACGACCCTTGAACGTCCTAGCGTTGAGACCGCCTGCAATGTAGAGAAGGTCCTGGACTCTCGTAGCGCCGTTAAGCTCGTAGACGCCGGGCCTCTGAACTTCGCCTGCAAGTCCCACAAGCGGCCCTACAGGGGGAATATGTATGACGTCCCCAGCCTGAAGCCTTACGTCCTGAGTCTTGTCGCCCTGAAGAAGCATCGCGTACATGTCGAAAACGGCTACAGTTCTTCCGTCGCGTTTGAGCTCGATGTTCCTGAGTGTTCCGTTTCCTGAAGGACCGCCCGACGCAATGAGAGCATTCACGAGGGTCGAGAACGATGAGATGGTATACGCGCCAGGACGAGCAGCGTTGCCTGTAACGTAGATCATGATCGAGCTTAGGCGGCCCATCGAGAGATTCATCTGGAAGCCCGTGTAATACTGGCTGAGTCTCGCGCTGATTACTCTCTCTGCCTCAGCGATCGTGTAGCCTGCAAGCCTCACCATTCCGATGTGAGGGATTGCCGCCATTCCGTCACGGTTCACGCTGAAGCGGAAGTTTCCTTCTTCGGGGATTCCCCAGATTGTGAGTGCCATCTCATCGCCTACGCCGATCCTGTAGCCCTGAGTTACTGGGACTGATTCATGGGGTGCATAAGTTGAGGGAGGTCTGCGGAAGAACGACATGCCGTAACGCGGAAGCCGCCTGAAGAGGCCGCCAAGTGGGTTGCCTGTTGTTACTTGGCTGAGTATCTGGTCGAAGTATTCATTCACTTCTGCTTCGGTTATACGTTCATTGTCTGCGTTCTGAGAGAGGTTGCCGGTTGCACTCTGTCCTTCAGCACCCGGAGTTCCTGTCTGAGCGTTATTGCCGGTTGTGTCGATGTTCTCGGTCTGAACTCTTGTTGCCGGCTGAGTTGAGTCGAGTCCTGAGAGGTCTACGGCGTTTGTGCCGGGAGTCTGTGTCGATGGTGCTGTCTGCGTTGAAGGGAGTCCCGGTGATGACGGTAAGGCAAGCTGAGGAGATGGTGCTGCCAAAACTGCCGGGCCTCCTGCGTCTGCCCCGAACGCACATGAAGCGAGTGCGAGTACGATTATTGCTGATGTCAAAAACTTTGTTGTTCTCAATAGAATCACCCCGAAAAATTTTATCATAACTTGCAAAAAGACTCCCATCTCTTTAGGCGGGAGATAAATTGCAGTATATAGTATAATACATTTAGTGCTAAATATGACTGAAGAACAGAGATTAGAGAAAAACAACCGCATACGCGGGAAGGGCAAAGGGGACACTTGAAGATGCTCTTTGTCGAAGCGAAATGGCTCTATAATCACGCTTTGATCTTCATGAAAGACCATGACATAAGCGAATACGACACTAAAATAGCAACTGTTCATGGCTTGGATAAAGACCGAAATCCGATACTTCGTCCTACGGTACTCCGTCCTTCGGTAACGTATGACTTGCAGTATATCTCCTCACAAATGAAGCAATCAGTGATGCAGAGCATAAAGTCTAGCCTCAAAAGCTCTATCCTCGCTGAAAAAATTCGGGGGCTACGCTATAAGTCCGAATATGCGTTGATAAATCTCAAGCAATACCAGAAACGTATAGTTAGTGTACATGCAGGATGAAAACTTGAAGGGCTGGCATGAAGGACTGTTCGGAAGGACAGTGCAGCACTCAGTGTTAGGATTAGTAAAGAAGAAACTAATGAACAGTGAGCGTGTAATAGTTCTGCCTCAGAGTATGCCAACGACGAAATATTGCCCTAAATATGGAAATCTTAAGAAAGACATCAAACTCTCAGATCGAGTGTATGAATGTGAGTGTGGCTATCATGAAGACCGGGATGTCCATGCTGCTATAAGTGGGGGTAGTTCACGCAGACAAAAAAAATTCCCCTGCCGTTTCCGACAAGGGAGAGAAATTTTCGTAATTACCTCTTGAGGTTGACGACTTCCTCAAGTATCTGGTCGCTGACTGTAACGACTCTCGTGTTCGCCTGGAAGCCTCTCTGCGCGATGATGAGGTGTGTGAACTCTTCCGTGAGGTCAACGTTCGACATCTCGACGTACTGCCCCATGATTGTACCCTTTCCGTTTGAGCCTGCGCCGTCGATGTTCGCCGTTCCTGAGTTGACGGAGGCCTGGAACATTGTGTTGCCGACCTTTTCGAGACCCTGTTCGTTAGCGAACGTCGCCAAGGCCACGCGGTAAAGCGGTATGCTCACGCCATTACTGTATGAGCCTGTGATTGTCCCGTTTGCGGCAACTGAGTAATTCTTGAGGATACCCATCGTGTAGCCGTCCTGATATACGGGCTTTGTGGTTGTCTCTGAAGCGAACTGAGTTACGCCGAGAAGTGCGTCGCCGCCGCCTCCGAAGTTGAGCGTTATGGGGCTGTTGGGCTGACCGTTGAGGCTGAACGGTACGGTGATTGTTACTTCGGCATTCTCCGTGCTTCTGAGTGAACCGTCAGCGATTGCGTTGCTGATTTTCCCTGAGCCGTCAAACTCGATTTCGCCTGAGCGGGGTTCGGGCATTACGCTTGACATTATGTCGTTGCCATTCTCGTCCTGCTCAACGATGAACGCTTCCCATCTCCAGCGGTTCTCGGTTACTTTCTTGTACGTAACTTCGAGCGTGTGTTCTTTGCCGTCATCGTCGTAAATCGTGGCCTTCGTTGCATGGTAGCCGCCCTGTGCTGTTGTGCCGACCGTGTTCCACGAGCCGAGCTGATCCGTTGATGCCGGGCTGTCGAGTGTCTGCGCAATCATGAAGTTCAACGCGTCTGACTTCGTGCTTGCATTGCTTGCCGTTCCTGCTGTAATCTGGAAGTTCGGGCCAACATTACCAGTTACGCCAGGTACTGTACCTGACAGAATGCGGAAGCCGAGGGGGGCGTTGTCGTTGTTGACTTCGTTCCAGTCAACACGGTCAAATGAGCCGTCAGCGTTGAAGAACACGTTTGCTTCCATCTTGTGCATTGATTTGGGCAAGTTTGCGACTGTGCCGTTTCTTATTTCTTCTTCTGTACCTGTAGGATTGTCCCCGTTACTGTAACCGTAGTACCAGAGAACCATTTTTGACACAGTTTTGCCTAAGTCCGAAGGCGACTGTGCTGCCATGTTGCTCTCCTGAAATTCTGCGATGAAGTTAAATTCCTGCTGAACTCTTGCTGTCGGCTCTGTTCCTCCTGTTACCGATATTGTCGGTGCGCCTGAAACAGTGAAGTTCGCGTAGTCCATCTTGCCCTTAACGTCATAGTTAAAGACTGTGCTGTCAATCTTCAAATGTGTTGCTCTAGCCTGCTCGCCTGTTGTAGCCTCAAGGTCTGCACGAAGTCCGTTCATTGATGTAGCAACTTCGTTGTTGTCAGCATCAGCGAGGGTTATTGTGCGTATCTGCAGATTCCCTGTCTCATCATTGTAGCTTGCTGTGAAATACTTGGGCGGTGTCTGGCCGGGGAATCTATATACAGGCTTGTAGTATGATTTTATTGTGTCAGCTGTGGGAGCAGTTGCCGCTGTGGTCTTGTTAATCGTCGCCTGAAGTGCGGTGCCGTTCATTGTTACGAGATTATTGTTCTCATCAAGCCAACCTACAAGATTTCCTGCATCATCCGTTGTGGGGTTTTCGTTCGTTGCAGCAGTTGAGGTATATGTTGCACCGTTCACATCTATCGTGGGAAGGTTCAACATAGGCTTTCCTGTAGTGCTATTGATATTGGTCATGTCGAACGTAAGTGATGTCGTTTCTCCGCCATTGGCCAGCGCGAATGAGAGGTAGTTTACTCCCCTTGTTGTTGTGCTTTCTACTGGAGCAAGGTTAGCCGTTGCGGCAAAACTTGTCGAGAAGCTCATGTCATACTCGACACCGTTCATAGGGACTTTCGCCATGCCTTCGTTGAGCCCGTTTGCACCAGCTACAGCATTGAACGGAAGATCCGCGAAACCATATGACAGGAAATTCCCCTGCCTGCTGTCAAGGTTGCACTGGTAATCCACGCGGGTTGTAGCCTTTGCCTCCATCTTCTGGCCAATCGGAATATTTATCGTTGACAGTTCCGCAGCCTGCTGGAAGCCCTCAAGAGCGGTCTCCTCCATCTTGTAGCCCTGAAGCTTGTAGCCAGTTCCTGACTGCACCAAATCTGCGTTACCGTCAAGAGTGCAAGCACCCGAACGGCTGAACATCTGGTTGTTACCGTCAGAGTAAACGAAGAAGCCTCTGTCCTGAATCATCATGTCCGATGAGTTCCCCGTGTATGAGCTTGAGCCCTGCGTGTGAATCGTCTCGATTGCCGCAACGCTTACGCCCAATCCTACCTGTGCAGGGTTGATGCCTCCGCGTAAACCGTCCGCGCTTGATGCGTACTTGTTGGCCTGATACATTAAATCCGCGAAGATCGTATTGTCCTTCTTGAAGCCTGTTGTGTTTGCGTTGGATATGTTATTGCCCGTTACGTCGAGCATGGTCTGGTGAGCGCGAACACCCGTTACCGCTGTCATCAATGATCTTAACATTTCCCTTATTCCCTCCTGTGATATTTTCCGTGATTTATTTTACTCTGGCCGGGCGTCCTTCCTGCCGTGTCTCGTCCGTGAGAGCAACTTTATTCTAGCTTATTACTGATACTCCTTCAACCTTTTCAAGCGGCACTTCACCTTCTGTAGTGTCAAGTATAGTGCTTCCGTTGGGGTCGAACCATACATGATTTACTACGGCTACTTTCTGCACTGCCTCTTCGCCGTCGCCTGAGGTGAAAGCTACAGCCTTTCCGATGTACTGTACGGCGTTGAACTTGTTGGCATCTGACATGCTGGTTAAAGTTTTGTTCATGTTCTGCATCTGCTCAAGGCTTGAGAATGTTGCCATCTGCGAAATAAACTCCCTGTCCTCCATAGGATTGAGAGGGTCTTGGTTCGAGAGTTCGGCAACCAACAGCTTGAGGAATGCGTCCTTGCCCAGCGCGTCATTAGTGGCTGTAGTTACGGACGAAGAACTGTTTGTGCTTGTCGTCTGCGTCGTGTTAATGTTCGCGAGATTACTGTAGTTGTTTACGTCTGTTACGGGCATATTTTTCACCTTTCCTTTATGCTATCCAGTACAACAGCCCTTCCTCAATATCTGCCCTGAAATTCTCTGTTTCGTCGTCATCATCTGAGGCCGTGAAACTGTATGCACTTCTCTGGTTTTCGTTCCCTGAGTTCCGGCCCTGACCGCTGTTGTCCTGCTGAACGTCTACCGTGAACTCTGACACCTGAACTCCCTGCTGCAACAAGTTATCCCTGAGCTGTGTCAATTGATTCTGGATTATTTGTCGGATTTGCTCACTTGCCACTTTAACGGAAGCTTCAACGCCGGAAGTTCCGGAAGTAAGTTCGACCGTGATCCTTCCGAGTGCCGGCGGGTCAACAACGATGTTAGCTTTTCTCACGCCTTCTGAGCGAATGAATCTGACGACATTGACGATTCCGTTTCTTAGAGTCCTTCCTTGAGACTGAGTGCCTGAGACTTCGTATGTGCCTGTCCTGAGACTAAGGGGACGAGTGTTGACGCGGGAAGCTGTGCGCTTCACTCTGGTTACGCTGTCAAAGAACGACTGGAAATCGCTGAGTGCCTCGTTACG
The DNA here is from genome assembly GCA_017427625.1 of Synergistaceae bacterium. Classification (GTDB taxonomy): domain Bacteria; phylum Synergistota; class Synergistia; order Synergistales; family Aminobacteriaceae; genus JAFUXM01. The sequence goes on from JAFRSL010000055.1 coordinate 11,116, forward strand.
GCGGGTGTCAGTGCGAGTTTCGGTGCGCGTGTCAGTCCTCGAAGTTGAGCGTGAAGTCCTTGCGCTTGAGAGCGGGACTCTTTCGGTTGAAGGCATATCGCTATTCCCAGACTCATTGCTTGCGGACTGCGAGGGCTGAGGAATTTCAGACTGCTGGATTTCTTCATGGCCGATTTGAGCCTGAGTGCGTGAAAACTCCGTGCCTTGAGGCTGGGTGTTCGTGCGTACTTCCTGAGCCGTTGCCTGAGTCCTTCGAGTTAACTGAGTCTGAGTGCGTGAAGGTCTTTCAGCGCGCGGGGCTGATGAAGTGTCCGTAATTTCGGGCTGAACTTCAGGGACGATAACATTTGCGGCTGAAGGTGAGATTTCCGGCTCTTCCTCACGGTTGACTTTGCGCGAAGTTTCGGGAATGCTTGCAGTCTGAATCTCCGGCGTGATCATCGTTGCGTCATTATCTGCCTGAATGATTACGGGAGTTTCGGGCTGTGCGTTCTGTGCGGACTGAACCTGAGCGAATCCGGCCATGACAAAATCAGCATCAGGGATTTCGGGCATGACTTCGGGAGTCTCTAAGTCCTCGTGTTCGTCTAAAGCTGGGATTCCATAATCCTGCTCACGATTTTCGGGCGTGATTCTCGGCGCGTGGTCAGAGGCGGGAGTCTCATGTGCTACGGATTCGGCAGGGACGCTCATGATTTCCGGCTGAATATTTTCGCGGGCTGGAACTTCGGGAGTCTCTGCGCGTACAACCACTGCTTCGGGTTCACTTGCTGGAACTTCGGGGACATTGCGAGTCTCGACACTTGCAACATGCTGACGAGTTGCGCGGGGCGATGTGCGTGAAGGCTCGTGATTCTCGGACGGCTTGATGTTTTCAGGAACTTTGAGAGCCTCTGTGTCTTCCGTCTCTTGAACATGAGGAGTTTCGGGCTTCACGGTGTCAATGTCAGGATCAGTGATAACCTGAGTGTCATTGCGGTCATGCTGAACGACCTCAGGCTTCGGAGCATTCCCGGGTGCGTCAGTCATCTCAAGTTCCGGCAGAACTTCCAGAGCTTCTGTCTCGTGAACACTAGGAGTCTCACGAGGCTTTTCCGGCGTGTCAGTTATCTCAAATTCCGGCTGAACTTCCGGAGCTTCCGTCTCGTGAATACTAGGAGTCTCACGAGGCTTTTCGGGGCTCACGGTGTCCGTAACAATGTCGGTGTCAGGCTTCGTGATGTTCGGCATGTCGTTGCTCTCGTTGTGTTCGGGAGCTTTGGGAATCTCGGCGACTTCTGTATCCTGAACAGTGGGAGTCTCGCTAGGCTTTTCGGGTGCGTCAGCCATCCCAAATTCCGGC
>JAFRSL010000056.1 GCA_017427625.1 Synergistaceae bacterium
AGCGCAATCATGGGTATGGTATAATTCAAGTGAATTATGGGGGAAGCAGAGGAAGCTAGCTTTACCCCCGCCATAAGCCTTAACAGCTCCGCCAGCTTAGCCGCAGAATCTATCCCACAAAAGCAGGACAAGCCTTACGAGCCAATAGAGAGCAGCGAGCGTATGATGCAACCCGGGCAGGTGATCACCTCGCTGCTTTTTGCTGGTGTGCTTCCGGCCATTTTTGCGAGCCATCGACTTCACCGCCTATCTGCAGGAATGATCCCCTTGGACTTTAAGAGTCCCTGCACCTCTCTGGGGCTTCCTCTAAAGAAGTATTATATCAGAGTGAATTTTGTGGATAGATTGCGGTATTGTGTGATAGATTATGAATCTATTCCGCGTTCACAGTCCGTACAAAAATGCCTCCCCCGATTCACACAGGAGAGGCGGACTTTATTCAGATTATGCTTCTTTCTTCTTGAAGAATGACGACAGAATCGGCCACACCAAAAGCACAATGCTCACGACCATCAGTGTGCCAGCTACAGGACGCGCAAACATGTTCACGATGCTTGCCCTCGAAATCGTATAAGCCCTGCTGAAGTTACCCTCGCAGATTACGCCGAGAACAAGCCCAAGAATCAGAGCCGCGCTGTTGAAGTGGCACGCCGAAATCACAAGTCCCAATACTCCCGCAATCGCCATGATCTTAACGTCAGCAATGCTCATGTTCGTTGCGTATGACCCAATGATAGCGAGCATTATGATGATAGGCCCGAGATACGAGTACGGCACCGCCAGAATCTGCGCGAATACCTTTGCAATCCCAATTGCGACGACAACCATCAAGATGTTCGTTACGACCATTGAGGCAAATGTTGCGCTGAGGTACTGAGGCTGGTTGACCAGAAGCAGCGGCCCTAACTGTACGCCCTTCAGGACTAACGCGCTCATCATTACGGCGGCGGCGTTACCTCCCGGAATACCCAGCGAAAGAAGCGGAACCATTGCACCGCCAGTTGCGGCATTGTTGGCGGTCTCGGAGGCGGCTACACCGTCGATTATTCCCGTTCCGAACTTCTCAGGGTGCTTTGAGAGTTTTGTCTCGGTCGAATAGCAGAGGAATGAAGCGATCGTTGCGCCCGCGCCCGGAAGTATACCGATGATTGTGCCTATCACTGAGCACCTGGCAAGAAGCCACTTTATCCCCCACCATTCACGGAATGAAGGCATCTTTGTGTTCACGCTCGCGTTGCCTTCATCGCTCTTGAGGGTTTCACGCTTCTTTGTCTGCTTGAGGACTTCTGTTACCGCGAAGATTCCGATTAGTACGGGTATCATCTCAAGGCCCGCGATAAGTTCACCGCTCCCGAATGTCAGCCTCTGCACCGCGTACATTGGATCTTGTCCTACGCACGCAAGAAGAAGTCCCAAGAGTCCCGAAATCAGAGTCCTGAGAATGTTCTTGCTGTCGAGGCATGTCAATATCGACAGTCCCATGAATGTAACCGCGAAAATATCCGACGGGCTGAACGATAAGGCCGCCTGTGTAAGCTGCGGCGACAACGTCAGCATTGCTAGTGCCGAAACGAGTCCTCCGATTGCCGACGAGCCTAACGCGATTCCCAGAGCCTTCCCTGCTTCACCGCGCTGTGCCATTGGGTAGCCGTCAAAAGTCGTAGGTGCTGACGAAGGAACGCCCGGAATCTTGAAGAGTATAGCCGTTATGCTTCCGCCCGTTATTGACGAGCAGTAGACAGCAACGAGGAACACTATCGCCGGAATTGGCTGCATCGAGTACGTGAAAGGAAGTCCCAGTGCAACCGCCATAGTCGCGCTGACTCCCGGCAATGCCCCGAAGATCGTTCCAACAACAATCGCGAAGACAACCATCAGGAACGTGTAGGGATCCATGAGTACGCTGAAGCCGTTTGTGAATAATTCCCATGTTGACATGATTATTCCTCCCTACATTCCTATTGCTGACTTGACCGACGCAACGACACTCTCAACGTAAAGCGAGAAGTTGCGGAGTTCGGGGATTGTCCCTCGCGGAAGGTTCACCGAGAGAAGGACGCTGAAAACGACATAAAGCACAAGCGTAACAAGAACCGAGAAAACCGCCAGCCTTGCCACGTGAGTCTGTCCAAGCAGAAGCCCGTAAAGGAAAAGTACGAGGCAGCATGTAACCATATATCCCAATGGTTCAAGGACGAAACTTGCGGCAACAACGAGAGCGATTCCGATTACGAGCCTTGCACGTATGCTCATGAGTGCGTCGAGAGCAAATTCGGGATTGTTCTTGTTCTTCCGGATTATGTTGATGATGTTGATTGCGATGCAGATTAGAAGAAGAATGATTATCGTCTTCGGCCATACATCGGGCTTGAGGGTGTAAGGGTTACGCGCAGTTCTGTCCGGGATTGGAGCTTCGAGGACGTTGAAGAAGTAGGCGTAAAGAAGTCCCAGCCATAAGAGAATGTTGCAGATTAGTTCAAACACGTTGATTTCTCCTCTGAATTGTTGATGAACATATGCGACCCCTCCGTCTCTGCGAGACACCTCCCCTTACGCAAGGGAGGCTGTTAGGTTTTCCTGTCGCCCCTGAAAAGGGGAGATGTCAGCTTGCCTGACAGAGGGGTTACGCTGTGGAATGAATGTTGCTTATTTCGCGTAGTAGTCTTTCTTCATGACACCTTCAGCCTTGAGGTAATCGCTGAGGAGCTTGTAGTCATTCTCACAGTCAGCCGCATACTCAGCAGGCCCGGCGAATCCCGGTCTCTCATCGTAGCAGCCCTGAACTAAGAACGCCTGCCACTGAGGATCCTGTGCTGCCTTTTCGACAGCAGCAACGAGAGCGTCAATAGCTTCCTGAGGAGTGCCCTTCTTTGCGAAGATTCCTCTTGCCGGCCCGAGAACTGAGTTAATCCCAAGCTCAACGGAGCATTCAACATCAGGGTAACGCTTCATTCTCTTTTCGGAGAGAGCGAGAAGGGGAACGACATCACCGGCTGCGATAAGGCCCTCGATTTCGTCAGTGCCCGTAACCATGATGTCGATATGGCCACCGACAAGTGCCGAGTTCATCTCTGAGCCTGAAGGATACGATACATCGAGAATGTCGAGGCCCTCAAGAGCCTGCTTCAGCGACGCGCCGTCAAGCCCTGTGCTTGTGAGCATTCCGACGCTGACCTCGAATGGGTTGTCCTTGACGTACTTGATCATCTCGGAGAAAGACTTGTAGCCTTTGCGGTCCATTGCCTTCTTTGACGCTGTGATTACGTTGATGGCGTGGACTAGGCGCGCTACCGGGATAAATTCCTCCTTGAAGTTCATTGACGTTGTTCCCTGTATGTCCTGCATGAA
>JAFRSL010000057.1 GCA_017427625.1 Synergistaceae bacterium
GCGACTCTATGCCCTCATGTTCAACCGTAACACTAGAGCCTGTAAGCGGCGCGAAAGCTCCGAATACCCCCGTTCCGGCCTCCATGTCGAGCGCGAAGAATGCCCCCTGAACTGCGGCAGGTGCGACAGTTACCGACGGAACGAGGCTCAATATCCGTCCCCTTCCCTCCTCAACGTCAACGAGAATGTGAACAGCATTGACGGCAGATGCGCAGACTGTTGACGGTGAAGCCCACTTGCTTGCGGTGTAAGCTGGCCAGTTTGTTTTGACGGGAATCATTTTCACGCGCCCCAAAGGAACGACCTCACCGGCAGGCAATTTTGCTGTTACTTCTTCGCCGGCCTTGCAGGGTATGCGAAGCTCGATGAAACTCTCAGCATATGAACGTGTTGCAACGAACGCAAGGATTAACGCGAATATTATCTTTCTCATGACCTACACCCCCGGTAACGGCGAGAACCATACCGCCCAGACGTTGCAGACGGCATGATAGATTATTCCCGGCATGACTGAGTTGTTGCGATGCCTCAAGAGTGCCATGATTAGGCCGGGAAAGAACGTTGCGAGGCGGATAACTTTTCGGACAGCTATCAGGTGTACCGACGCGAATATTGCGGTTGTGATTACGATACCCGTCAGCACTCCGAACTTTCTCACTGCCAAAGTCTGAAGCCACCCCCTGAAGAATGTCTCCTCAATGAACGCGGCAGCTATTCCTCCTCCGAGAATGTTGACGGTCTCCCAAAATGACGGAGTTTTAATCCCGCCTCCCCACGAAGAAGGAAGCCACATCACGATCACCGTCAAAGGAATCAATGTAACGGCCAAAGCAACGGCGACGTCGATTTTAGCCTGACGTGTCATGAACCATTTGAGGCCGAAATCTTCCTCACGCTCATTCTTCCATCTGCACCAAGTGTAAGGGAAGTAGAGCATGAACGCGGCGACGATAAGCCCGATTAGATTTGAGAGAATGAATCCGGCCATGACTACAAGACTTTCATCGCGTCCTGAATGAACTGGAAGGCATTGTTGATGTATGTGGCAATGTGGAAGCGGTTGACGAAGAGCGTGGCCGAGACTTTCCAGAGGAGGATTATCACCGGCACTCCGACGATGACGACGCCGATCTTGTAGAGGATTTTGGCGGGGATCTTGCCCCATTTCTCCGAGAGTTCGCCGACGAGCCAGCCCATCACCATGAAGGCGAAACCTAAAATCCATATGGCCAGACCGAGTACAACCTGAGTGTTTACGATGCGCAAAATAAATCAGCTCCGTGAATATTGATATGTGAATTTGAACACTATTATAAATTCTAAAATCTGTAGAGGCAATTTTTTCATGTTCTCTTCTCTGACGACATTCTCTATGTTACAATCTGCTGACAATTCTATGGAGGAGGAAAAAGCATGAGAGGCTCCAGGCAAAAAAGAAGAAGACGTCTGCTTCTCTACCTCACGAAACGAAGGCGGCGGAGGCGTATGGCTATAGCTGTAACCGTTATGGTGTTCGTCGGACTTATAGCGTATGCAGGCAATATACTTTCGAAATCAGCACATAAAACGACAGAGCTGACAAAGGAGCGCTACATTGAGATTGAACTAAGCGGAAGCTCAGTAAAAGGAAGCATAAGGCCGGGTGGAAGTATACTTCTGGCTCCAGTAGTCGAAAACAAGGGCACGATTAACTGCACGGCTTTCGTGAAGCTTACGATACCTAAAGTATATGTGACGTTAAGCGGGGATTCTATATCCACCTCTGTGCCTGCCTATGATTATGAGACTAATTCCAACTGGAAATTAATTGAAGAAGATTCGGATAGCGGCTATCAGATAGTTGTTGTCTACGCATACATGAATGAATATAACACATACGAATTAGAATTACTCAGTCCCGGCCTCTCAACATCATCTCTCGTTAAAGATGGATTCACCATGATTAACATGTCTAGCGCAGAGTTCATGAGCATGACTGATGTAGATATACAGGTGGACGGATACCTAGTTGATGAAGAGGGAGGTTCCGATCCGGAAAGTGTATGGGCAGCAATTCAATAGTAGCCCCGATAATTCCTATAGAGTTATGATAAACTTTGCAGGACTCAAAATTATAATCAGGAGTGATTCTATATGTTACGTAAAATTTTCACAGCATTCATTCTCACATTGGCACTCTCAATCAGCGCATACGCAGCGGAGCCGTCAAAGGTACTTGCGCGTGTTGGGAGCGAGGACATAACGGAGGCTGAAGTTCTTGAGTTCATTCAGCCGTTCGGACAGCAGGCAGTAATGCTCTACGGCACAGAGCAGGGCCGCAAGATGATCATCGACGACGTAATCTCGATGAGGCTCTACGCTCTCGATGCAGAGGCACAGAAGCTCGACCAGACCCCAGAGTTTCAGGCACAGTTACAGGGCGCGAGGCGTGCAATGCTTGCTCAGGCTTCAATGAGAGAGGCAATCAAGGGCTTGACGGTCAGCGACGACGAGGCAAGAAAGTTCTACGATGAGAACCCCGGGATGTTCAAGAACCCTGAGAGAGTCCACGCACGCCATATTCTCGTCAGCGGTGATGAAACTCTTGCGAAGGTTCAGGCGGAATTGAAGGCCGGAAAGTCATTCGATGTTGTCGCCAAAGAGTACTCAATCGACCCTGGCAGTGCGGCAAATGGCGGGGACTTGGGAGAATTTCCGCGCGGAATGATGGTACCGGAGTTCGAGAAAGCAGCGTTCGAGCTGAAGAATCCGGGTGATGTCTCCGAACCTGTGAAGACGCAATTCGGCTGGCACATCATAAAGCTTGAGGAGCGTATTCCGGAGTCTCCGATGCCGTTCGAGCAGGTGAAATCGAGATTGCTTCAGGAGCTTCAGGAGCAGAAGACTCAGACTGTCCTTCAGGAAAAAGCGAAAGCTCTTGAGGAGAAGTACAAGGTCGAAAGATTCGAGGATAAGCCGGAGAAGTAGCGCAGTAAAGATAACCCCTCCGTCTCTTCGAGACACCTCCCTTTACGCAGAGGAGTAAGACCCCTCCGTCATTCACTGCGTTCATGACACCTCCCCTTGTCAGGGGCGGCAAAACCATCGCAACAACGCAGCTTTTCTCACGCCCCCTGAGAAGGGGGAGAGGGCCACGCAGTGGCGAGGGGGTCAGCTTTACATTCTTCCTTTTGCTTCCTCAATCTGCCGTCTGACCTGCGCGAACCCAGTACCGCCGTAAACGTTCCTTCTGTTGACACTCTCACGTGCTGACAATATTCCCATCATGGCCGGATCAGCTTCAGGGATATGCTCCTTCCACTGCTCAATCGTCAAGTCAGAAAACGCCAAGCCCTCAGCTATGCACCAGCCCACGAGTTTCCCAACCTTCGCATGAGCCTCACGGAATGGTACGCCCTTCATGACGAGATATTCCGCAACGTCCGTAGCAAGCGAATATCCTTTCTCAAGCCCGGCGAGTGCAAGTTCCCCGTCAACGTCAACCTTCGACAGCAACTCAGCGATAATCTTCACTACGGCTTCAACTGTGTCAAGCGATGCCCAAAGTCCGCGCTTGTCCTCCTGCAAGTCCCTGTTGTACGTCATCGGCAATCCCTTGAGCGTGATCATGAGGTCCAGCATGTTCCCGATTACTTGGCCTGCTTTTCCGCGTGCAAGTTCGAGAACATCAGGGTTTTTCTTCTGAGGCATCATGCTTGAGCCAGTGCAGAACTCGTCAGGAAGCACTATGAATCCGAACTCCTGAGTGTTCCAGTTAATGAGGTCATTGCAAAGCCGTGAGACGTGAATCATGAAGACTGACGCGAAATAGTGATAGTCGGTCATGTAGTCGCGGTTTGCTACTGTGTCGAGGCTGTTACGAGTTGGACGGTCAAACCCTAAAATCTCGCTGGTCATGAATCTGTCAATCGGCAGCGTTGAACCCGCCAAAGCCCCAGCACCAAGCGGGCATTCATTGAGTGATGAGAGCGCAAACTTGAGGCGTTGTGAATCCCGGTAGAATGCCTCGAACCATGAGAGCCAGTAATGCCCCATTGAGACAGGTTGAGCCTGCTGCATATGAGTGTAGCCGGGAACGATGATGTCGATATGTCGTTCTGCGTTGCTGACCAGGACGCTGAGAAGTCCCCGCAAGTCATCGCTGAGTGCCTGAAGTCTTGTGCGTAAATAGAGGCGTGTAGTTGTTGCGACTTGGTCATTGCGTGAGCGTGCTGTGTGCAATTTTGCTCCCAGCGGCTCAATCTCTGTCAGCCTTGCCTCAATGTTCATGTGAACGTCCTCAAGCGACTCCGACGGTGTGAACTTTCCCTCGCGTATTTCGTCAAGAACTTTCAAGAGACCGGCTTCGATTTTTGCTGACTCTTCGGGCTTTAATATCCCTGTTTTTCCGAGCATTCTAACGTGGGCGATGCTTCCCTGAATGTCGGCCTCATACATTCTCCAGTCAATGTCAAGAGACTGCGTGAAATCCTGAACTGTCTTCGCTGTGTCCTTCGTGAACCTTCCGTGCCACATTTAATAGCATCCTCCTTTGTGTGGATTTTGATTTTACCATGCGCTTGACAAATTCGAGCTTATACTGTAATTTTGTGTTATCAAACAAATATCATGCTCACGGCAAAGAAGAATGACAGAGAAAAACGCAAAGATTATCAACAATTTCATGAACTATATGAAGACTGCTGACACAGAAATTTTCATCAGAGGAATGCTATATTGTTTCTGCGCTCCAACTATAAAGGGAATAAAAGCATCCTCACTGATAAATTTCAGGCGCAGGAAAGGCGAGAATATTCGGGAATTATGGAGGTCTCACGCTGATGAATGGCTTGAACCTTTCGGGCTTGAATGGATTTTCCTCGACGAACATTCTGGCAGCGACAATGCCCTCGTCCTCATATACAGGCGTGAACTTCTCGCTAAGGCTCTTGGCTGCGACAAGGCTTGCTGTATCCTGAAGTCTCACGGCTACCCCCTTCATGATGTCGATGCGTGCCTCGAATGCCTCAAAAGGAAATTCTCACACAGCTTCCCGCATGAGATTGGGCTTTTCCTCGATTACCCTCCCGACGATGTCAAGGGCTTCATGGAGGACAGAGGGGCAAAAAATCTAGCGTGTTCAGGATATTGGAAGGTCTATGGGAATCCTGACGAGGCAAGAAGGATCTTCAGTGAGTACAGAAAGGCTGAGTGCGAAGCTGCTTTGCTCATAATGGCAGAGCGTTCGGCAAAAATAAATTCTGGAGGTCAATCATAATGGCAAAAGTACTAATCGTCTACGTAACAACAACAGGAAACACCGAGAAAATGGCGAACATCATCGCTGATTCGGCAAAAGCTGCAGGTGCTGACGTAACATGCAAGACCGTCGGTGAGGCATCAGTCGCGGAACTTGCTGGCTATGACGTTGTGGCGTTCGGTTCACCGGCAATGGGCGCGGAAGTTCTCGAAGAGGCAGAAATGGAACCGTTCTTCTCGGACGCTGCAGGAAGTCTCGGCGGAAAGAAGGTCGCTCTCTTCGGGTCATATGACTGGGGCGACGGTGAATGGCTCAGGACATGGGAGGATCGTTGCAAGGAGGCTGGTGCTGACGTTATCGCAACGGTCAAAGCTCACCTTGAACCCGATGATGATGCCACGGCGGAGTGCAAGGCTTTCGGGGCAAAGTTGGCGTAAACGTTAAACACAACCCCCTCCGTCATTCACTGTGCTCTCTGTGAAGACGACCCCTCTGTCTCACTCCGTTCAACATCTCCCCTTACGCAGGGGCGATGGGAAAAGCAGAGAACTTCACGCCCCCTGAGAAAGGGGGAGAGGGCCAACTCGTTGGCGAGGGGGTTATTATTACTTCCTTCCCTTCACCCAGCGCAATCCCCAGTTATAGGCACTGTCCATCTCTGAATGACCGCTGAAGAATCTCACGAGCTTCTCGACGCTGAATGTGTTGTCGTTAACGTTCTCAAGCATCGCGATCGCGCACATTCCTTCTGATGTGTTGTAGTCGTCCATCTTCACGATGATGTCAGGGTTGCCGGGACATTTCACGGTGGCCGTTCCGTCAGCGTCCTGCCAGTTCGCAATCCCCTCGTAAATGAATGTGTAGACCAGTATCCTCTTGAAGCGCGAAATTTCCGCACCGTTCACCCTCAGATTCTCGCCGCCCGCAGTGTCGCCCGTCCTGTCGTCAGCATCGAGTGCAATGTAAGGGAATGCCTCCAAGTTCCCGAAGTTCCCGCCGAGTGCCTGAACCGAGCCTTTACGTCCGTCCTTCATCTCGTACAGGCAGCCCAAATCGAGATCAATCGCTCCTTCTTTCTTTGAGAACACGGACATTAAGCGTTTGCGTTCGTTGCCGCGATTCCAGTTGAGATTGATGATTATTTCACCAGACATTGAGGGTTTCTTCTCGAGGCTTACTTTCTGGCCTTTTGTGAGGATTACAGGTTTCGGAGCTGGTGCAGGGTTATCCGTCATCTCCTCGCCGCCGTAATGCTTCAGGAGTTCACGAAGCCCGCCGTTGAAGCCCGACGCTACAGCATTGACCCTCCAGCCGTCCTTCCTGTAAATCTCAACGCTTATTATCGCCCTCTCGTCATGAAAGTCGCTCCCGTTCAATATCATGGCAAGTTCCTCACCGCCTCCCGAAATCCTGAGAGTGTGGGAGGAAATCTGCCCCATCGTTCCATCACCGTCAATGCTCGCAGTGAATACCAATTTTGCGATTGACTGCGGCAATCCTGAGAGTGAAACATCGAAAGCCGCCCCGCCATCCGAAGGTGTGTATTTGATCTCGCCGTTCGGTGATTGCGTCTGATTGTAGAACACCATGTAGCGGTCATCTGAAAGCCTGTCGCCCGCGTCAACACCAAAGCATGAGAAATCATACACCGATGCTCCCGAAATCCTCATATCGACGGTAATCGCGTCTGCGTTAATCCTTCCTCTGTAACCTCGTATCATTTCCGTCATGAATTTTCACCCCTGCTAAAATGTTCTGTACAAAAGTATACATGAAAGGAAAAATATTTATGGACGCAATTTCAATAAGGGGCGCACGCGAACACAATCTCAAGAACATCAACATCGACATTAAGCGCGGAAAGTTCACCGTAATCACTGGGCCTTCAGGTTCGGGAAAATCATCGCTCGCTTTCGACACTCTTTACGCTGAAGGTCAAAGGAGGTACGTCGAGAGCCTTTCAGCATACGCGCGTCAATTTTTGGGAGTTCAAAAGAAACCGGACGCTGATGAAATTTCGGGGCTTTCGCCGGCTATATCAATCGAACAGAAAGGTACAGGCCACAATCCCCGCTCAACCGTAGGAACAGTAACAGAAATTTACGACTACTTCCGCTTACTTTTCGGGCGAATTGGAATACCTCACTGTCCAAAATGCGGGAAGCCTGTTCAGCGTCATTCTATCGACGAAATTTTAGGCTACATTCTTGAGCATGAGGACGGATTGAAGACTGAAATATTCTCACCGCTCGTCAAGGGCAAAAAGGGAGAGTTCAGAAATTTATTCAGCCAGACTAGGGAGAAGGGCTACACGCGCGCAAGAGTTGACGGGACTACATACTATCTTGAGGAAGAGATCACGTTGGACAAGAACAAACGCCACAACATCGAAGTAGTTGTTGACCGTCTCAAAATTTCAGCCGACAAACGCACAAGAATCGCAGAGAGCGTAGAGTCAGCATTGAAACTCTCAGGGGGCTACGTGATGATTCACGCAGAGGGCCATGATGAGTACACGATGACCGAGAATTATTCCTGCCCTGACTGCGAGATCGGAATGCCGGAGATTGAGCCGCGATTATTCTCGTTCAACAACCCCGCCGGTGCGTGCCCTGACTGCGGAGGTCTCGGAAGCCATGAACACTTCTCCCGCGAACTCGCAATAGACCCCGAACGCTCAGTTCTTGACGGTGCAATAATCCCGTGGAAGTCGAAGCCTTACTCCATAACGAAGCTCAACATGTTTGCTGAGAAACACGGTTGGGACCTGTCGCCCGCATGGAAGGATTTATCCCCCGAAATTCAGGACTTCATCTGGAACGGTTCAGGCGATGAAAAGATGCCCATGATTTTCGACGAGAAGGGAATTGCACGGCCTTACATGGGACGATTCGAGGGCGTTGTGGGCTGGCTTGAGGCAAAACTAAAATGGTTTGCTGAGAATGAGAACGTCGCTGAAGAAGTCGCACAGTACAGGGAGGAAGACATCTGCAAAACCTGCAACGGTCTGAGGCTTAGGCAGGAGGCGTTGAACGTTAAGGTCTCAGGCTACGGAATCGGTGATTTCCTCGTAATGCCCGTTGAAAAGCTCGTGAACATCATGAAGTCGCTAACACTCACAGCGTCGGAGTCTTCAATCGTCTCACAAGTCCTCCCGGAAATCATAAAGAGGCTCGAATTTCTCTGCGACGTTGGTGTTGGTTATCTGTCATTATTGCGGAGGGCTGACACACTTTCGGGCGGTGAAACACAGAGAATAAGGCTTGCGACACAGATAGGCTCGAACCTAAGCGGTGTACTCTACGTCCTCGATGAGCCTACGATTGGGCTTCACCCGCGCGACACAGAGAAGCTGATTCGTTCCCTGAAGTCGATACAGGAACTCGGCAAC
>JAFRSL010000058.1 GCA_017427625.1 Synergistaceae bacterium
CGCAATCTTGAATATCACCGAAGCGAGTTTCTGGGAGTCATGCCTTAGAACCCGCTTCTCTTTTTCACTGTCAAAAACCGACATAATATTGGCCTCAACACATTCACAGCCCATTTCACGGATAATCTTCCTTTGGTCGTCGTCAATGTATAACGGACTAGCCCCCTGACCTTCGTAACGTTCAACAATATCGTCAGGGATCGAGCCGGAGTTCACGATGATGAAGTCGGGTGTCTTTCCGATTGCCGCGCTAACCCAATCGAGATGCTGGACGATGTTCATTCCCTGAGTTTCGTCAGGCTGTGTCATCAGGTTGCAGATGTATATCATCGGGATGTTTGAGGTCTTCAGCTTGTCGGAAAAATCAGGAAGCAGAAGGTTCGGTATAACGCTCGTGAAAAGGCTTCCAGGCCCAAGCAATATTACATCAGCATCGTCAACCGCAGAGAGAACATCGGGCAGCGGTTTCGCGTCAACAGGCTCAAGCCATATCTCGTTGAGGTCATGGCCGTGCGCTGAAATGTCGAGTTCACCCTTTACCTTGAGGCCGTCCTTAGTCCTTCCCATGAGCGTTATTCCCTCAGTCGTTACAGGGAGAACACGCCCGCGAATCGAGAGGAGGTGATTCATTCGTTCAACGGCCTTGCTGAAATCCCCACTCATCTCCGTAACCGCAAGAAGAAGCAAATTCCCCAAGCTATGGCCCTTCAGTTCCCCTCTGTCAAACCTGAAATCAAGTATCCTCCGAAGCTCACTGTCATTCTCGGCGAGAGCGGCTATACAGTTCCTCACATCGCCGGGCGGAAGCATTCCCCATTCGTTGCGGATACGTCCCGATGATCCTCCCTCGTCCGTAACTGCCACTACAGCCGTGATATTCCTAGTGAATGACTTTATCCCCCGAAGAAGCGTCGAAAGCCCCGTCCCTCCTCCGACTGCGACGATATAAGGCCCTTCAGAGAGCTTTCGGTTTATAGCGCGCTCGATTACCGGTCTTCCTGATGATAGTTTAAGCCTCCCGAACATGAAGAGTATTATCAGCGTCGTTAATACTCCTAGAATGAATGTCGTCATTGCCGGCCATGCCCCTTGTCCCTGTGAACTACACAGACACCGCTGTATGCCCGCGAGCAGTATTCTCCGAGCCATTCAGCAACAGCTACGGATCTGTGCCTTCCGCCAGTGCAGCCTATGGCAACGTGAAGCTGACTGCGTACATTGTTGAGGAAGAGAGGGATTGCGAAGTCGAGGAATTTCTTCAGCAATGTCAAAAACTCTGAGGTCTCCGGGAATTTCAGAAGGTAATCTTTCACGGCATCGTCCTTTCCGGTTAAGTCCTTAAGGCTCTCGACGTAATAGGGATTTGGGAGACAGCGAACATCGAAGACATAACTCGCGTCTTGGGGTACACCGTATTTATATCCGAACGATGAGATTATGATTGACACACCGCCGTCGTTGCCGAAAAATTCACGAACTAAACGCTCACGGTGCTGGTGCAAATCCATCATTGACGTGTCTATCACTATGTCTGCCCTGTCGAGAACCGGCGCAAGTATCTCACGTTCTGCACGAATGCTCTCGCGCGTTGACAGTCCTTTGCTCAACGGGTGGACTCTCCTCGTCCTCTCGTAGCGTCTCAATAACTCCTCATCGCTTGCCGTAAGGAACACAACCTTTGCGTTTCCGCCCCAAGCCTTCGAGACATCATCAATGACCTTCACGAAACCGCCTGAGACATTACGAACGTCAACAGTCGCAACGACACCTCTAGCGTCAGATTTCTCGATTAGCGTGAATATCTGAGGCAGTAATTCGGGCGGAAGGTTGTCCATCGTTATGAAACCGAAATCTTCGAGGACTTTCAGCGTCATTGTCTTTCCTGCTCCGCTCATTCCAGTAACAATGATAAACTGTTTCAAAGCAAAGCCTCCTTTTCGACGTAATTGTACACCAGATTTTTGCTGTGCTATAATTCCAAACATTATTTAATTACGAAGGAGTATCATCATGAAAAAGGGAACATTTCAGCCTCACAAGTTACCCAGAAAACGCAAAATAGGTTTTCTCGCACGAAGCGAAACACCGTCAGGCCGCAAAATCCTCCGCAACAGAAGGCGCAAAGGCCGCAAATTCCTCACTCGTGCCTAGAATCTCAAGGCTCAGAAAAGGCTGGGAATTTGATCAGATATTCCGCACTGGCACAAGACTAAACGGCGAGCTGGTGCGGATATTGTATTTGCGGGACAATAGTGATGAAGTAAAATTCGGCTGTGCTGTCGGAAAACGTCAGGGAAAAGCTCACGTCCGTACACGCGGAAGGCGGATCTTGCGCGAGGCTTTCAGGGGAATATCAGAGCGCATAACTCATGGAATCAAGATAGTCCTCATGCTGCAGGATAAAGCTTTACCCCTAAAGTCAACCGAGATCCAGAGCGAATTGGAGCGTCTTCTTGCCCACCGAAAGCTCATCACAAAATGACCCGCATCGCAATAATCTTAATCCGCATATATCAGGCCGCTATCTCTCCGTACTTAGGCCAGAACTGCCGGTTTTACCCAACTTGCTCGAATTATGCCATCAGCGTTTACAGCGAGTGGGGATTTCTGCGGGGTACATGGCTCACGATCAGGAGGCTCATGAAGTGCGGGTTCTGGAATCCGGGAGGCGTTGACCTTCCGCCGAAAAAATCAAGAGGTGAATAACTCAAAATGTGGGAACAGGCAAAAGCATTGTTACTCGGTCTGCTTCAAGTAATCCACAACGGCATAACTTCAATCGGAATCGGCACTAACTTCGCTTGGGGACTCGCTATCATCGCGCTCACACTGCTCGTTCGTCTCCTAATGCACCCTTTGACAGCAAAGCAAATGTCAAGCATGCAGAAGATGCAGAAGCTACAGCCGCAGTTACAGGTGTTACAGGAGAAGTACGCGGACGACAAGGACAGGCTCAATCAGGAGACTATGGCACTCTACAAGGACAACAAAGTCAATCCCGCGAGCGGATGCCTGCCGTTGATCATTCAGCTCCCGATATTCATACTTCTCTACGGCGTTCTCTATGACCTCACGAAGACTGAGGCGTTCACGGACGTAACATTTCTCGGCGTGAACTTGGGCGGAAGTGTCCTCACAACGGTTGCGAACGCTCTGAATCTCGTCGATGAGGCTGGCGTTAGAATCCCCGATGAACAGCTCGGCTTCGTGATGGTCTTCCTTTCATCGTTCACGAACTTGGGGCTTCTGTTCTCGCACTTGGGAACATGGATATTCAACTTCATACTCCTCGTACTCATCGCGTATCTCACTTGGCTTCAGCAGCATCTGACATCAGCAGGTAACTCACAGATGGCCATGATGAACTGGTTCATGCCGCTGTTCCTGACGTTCATTTGCTTCGGGCTACCGGGAGGAGTGCTGTTGTACTGGGGAGTGTCGTCATTGATGGGGATTGTTCATCAGTTGAAAGTCTCGAAAAAGACAAGTGAGGAAATGAGCGTAAAGCCAACACTGTACAAGGAGAAGCCAAAGACGAAATGACTCAGGAAATGAAAATGACGCTTGAAGTCTCCGACGTAAACGACGCTTTGAACGAGGCCTCGAGGCAATGGAAGCTGCCGGTTGAGAGCATTCACGCTGAGATTCTTAGCACAGAGCGGGAAGGTTTCTTGGGACTTTTCGGGAACAAGAAGATTCGCGTTGAGCTTACGGCAGAGGGAAAGATCGACATCATGGAAAGAAGCCGTGAGTTTGTCGACGAAGTTCTCAGGCTGATGGATTTCGACGCTCATTCGGTGCAGTCTGAGACGGAACGCAACATGCTCGACATTCAGGGCGAAGATGCCGCCGATTACGTTGTCGGGCACTACGGGGACGCTCTCAAGGGAATGGAGTACATCGTGAATTTGGCATTGAGAGATCCTAAGGCTGAACCGAGAGTGAGAATCGACTCCTGCGGTTACCGTGAGAGGAGGACCAAGAGCCTTGAACGTTTGGCTGAAGCTACGGCAAGGCAGGCTTTGAAGTACGGGCGGCCTATGAGGCTTGACCCTATGGCATCGTGGGAACGCTGGGTCATTCACACTACACTCAAGAACAGGAATGACGTAACGACCGAATCAGTCGGTGAATCTCCGAACAGAAAAGTCGTTATAATTCCGAAATTTGAGCCTGACGAAGTGAGAATGCCCGGGCCTGCTACGATGAGATTTAGGGCGCAGAGGGAGCGAACCGAGCGAATGAACAGCAACAATAATCCGCCGAGAAGCCGTTACCCCCGCCGAAGAAACAGAAGGGACAGGGACAATCGGGACAGCGTAGAGCCTCAAGAGTGATAACAATTTTGCCCCCCTTGCGATTGTGAGGGGGGTATTTTCATGCGCTACTTCAGGCTTGCTTCCTCCGTCTTAATCTCCCAGTGAATGAGGAACGTCAAAGCTCCCCTCAGGACGATGATTGCGCCAAGAATTGCAAGCTCCGACCATTCGCGGACGATTACGGTACGAAGGACCTCTCCGCCCAGCTTGAACTCAAGTGCAAGCGCGATGCCTTTTGCGAGAGTGAGCCTTACGCTTTTATCGTGGGCGAGTATTCCCCAGATTGATTTCACGGCGGTTGTGAGAAGGATAATTACGCCGACGCATTCCATCATGAGGATACCGTATTGTACAACTAGCTGAAAGACAGACTCGATGCTTTCAAGGACTTCCATGTTTTTCACCTCCTCTAACGTTAATATAATTTCCTCACTTCATGAGCGTAATAATCAGAGCGGTAATTGACAGCAAAAGTCCCGGCAGAACTGCGAGAATTGCCCTGCGAATCATTCTGCGGTCTTCCTCTTTGTGCTTAATGAGCCTCTGTTCCGGTGATAACGGGATATATTGCACTCGTCCACCGCTTAGGCGTTCACGGATATTCATGGCTTCACCCCTGCATATATCATGAGTGCTTTCCTCACTTCACAAGGGTGATTACTATCTGCGCCAAATCTATTATTATTGTGGCAGCTATTCCGAATACTGTTATATTCTCGGAGCGGGTCTTAATCATATGCTCTAGTCGGCCGTCCAAATCACTTTCAGCACAAGCCCTATCACAGTCCCAGCTGCATAACCGAACAGGATTCTCAGGAAAGCACGCTTTATTTCTCTGTCGATAATATCTTCATCACGGGGCATCTTTGCCCGCATTTCTATTTTCTCGCGTACCGTCATCGCCGTTCACTCCGTTATAATTGAGATGAGAAAATTATAACATCAGCCTTGTTTCGTCACTGTACTCATTGCGCACATTGCCGAACCTTTAGCGGCTTCCTCTTTGCTTTCCGAGACTCTAACTTCAAGCCCGAAAATTTCCCCCGCAACTCTACGCATTATCTCGTTCTTGCGGATACCATTCCCAGAGCCTACGATTACGCCTGCACTCCGCCCCGTCATTGCCTTCATGCCCTCGTACATTCCGCGCAATTCCTCAAGTATTCCGCGAATTACACCGACAGTGAACGCGCCGGGACAGAAATTCTCCGCAGTGATCCCCCGAATGCTCCCCGTGATGTCAGGATTCGAGCGTGTACCCTGAAACCTCGTGTCAACTTCCCATGCCTTACCCAGTCCGTGAGCCTCAAGGAACTTCCCCGCATGTTCGGCCATAACGTCATAGCACGAACGCCCCGCGATCTCCCTGTAGAACTCCTCAAGCATAGCATACGCCCTTCCACCGCAAAGCGCAGAACCTGCGAGAAGGTAAGCATCTCCGTAAGGACGAAGCTCAATGTCGCTGTGAACGTCAACATATTCCCGCGTCATGAATGAGACCTGCGAGCCTGTCCCAATGTTCAGAAGAAGCGTGTTCTCCGGATCATCGACAGACCCCATGAAGCTGGCCTGATTGTCGCCCATTGAGCATACTACGGAAGCCCCTGACTCTGTATGTCCCACAACGCTGTAGCCTTTCACGGTTTCGGGAAGGAACGAGACATCAACTCCCGCCGATTTCAGCGCGTCAATCATGAACTCCCTTTTCTGAACGTCGAAGCACCCAAGCCCCGCCGCCATTTCCGCCGAGAGAACGGGCGAATCATTCCCGCAAATTTTCATGGCTATGTAGTCGCTGATCGTGGTGAATTTTTCCCCGTCGTTGGGAATTTTGCCGGAACGCTGAAGGTAGAAATGCGTCGCCAGGCCGTAGCCGGGAGATACGGTGAGGCCATGTTCACGGAGGATTTCGAGGGAAGATTTTCCGTTGACTGGGACGCTTCCGCTTATGTCCTGCCACGTGTAGAGGGGGGATACTGATTCACCCTTGCTGTTCACGTAGAGTATTCCGTGCATCTGACCTGTGAAGCCGATTGCGGAGGGCTGGCCGTATTTCCTGGTGAGCGATTCGAGAGAGGCCATGACGATTTCGCGTATTCTTTCGGGCGATTGCACTCTTGATTCTGGGAAGTCGCCGGGGATGAAAGCCTCGTGATTCACGGTGATGCTGTCTATGACTTGGCGGGACTCATTAAGTACGGCTATGCTTACTGAGGTCGTTCCTGTGTCGATTCCGAGCGTGTATTTCATGGGTAAATTCCTCCTTTTTCGTATAGTATAATCGCTAATCATGAAAGAGGTGTAATTCATGCGCGTTGAAGAACTTAAGGAAGCATACAATCTTGAAGGACATTCCGAAGGAGGCTGGTTCTCGGAAGTCTACACGTCTCCCGAAGAAAAGGACAGCAGGCATTTTGCCGGGAGCATATATTTTCTTCTTGACGGGGCGGAAATATCTCACTTTCACCAGATAGACTGCGACGAAATTTGGTACTACCACGAAGGCTGCGGAATGAAAATCACGGTGCTTCATGACGGAGAAAAGAAGGAATATTTGCTCGGTGCTAATATCCATGAAGGCGAAAGGCACATGGCCATAATCCCCAAAGGAGCTGTATTCGCAGCTGAAAATCTCAGGAAGGACGGCTTCACTTTCGTTTCCTGCGTTACTTCTCCCAAATTCATGTACGAGGGCTTCAGATTAGTCGGCAAAAACGAAATCAGAGAGAGATTTACTGATATAGCTGACGATGTAGATTACTTGGCATATTAGATTTTCCGAAAATATTTACTGCAAAAATTCAATCCTTGCTGTATAATTACTTTACTCAATTTTTTATCGCGTAAAATTTTATTCACAGGAGGATTTTTCTCATCATGAAAAAACTTTTCGTAGCATTCCTAGCAGTATGCCTCATCGTCAGTGCGGCAAGTGTCGTCAGCGCGCAGGGCAAGAAGTTCGGCGCAACCTACATGACCATGAACAACCCGTTCTTCGGTGTCATGAACGACGCAATCAAAGCAGCAGTTGAGGCCAACGGCGACACCCTCATCACCCTCGACCCCGCGCTCGATCCCGTCAAGCAGATCTCACAGATCGAGGACATGGTAGCTCAGGGCGTTGACGCAATCTTCCTCAACCCCGTCGACTGGCAGGCAGTAGCTCCCGGACTCATGGCCGCCCACGAAGCTGGAATCCCCATCATCAACGTTGACGCAGCTGTCTACGATGAGGACTACGTAGCTTGCATCGTCGCATCCGACAACCTCGCTGCCGGACTCGTCTGCGCTGAGGACATGCTCAAGCGTCTTCCCAAAGGCGGAGAGGCAATCATTCTCGGCCACCCCACAACGAAGACAGGCATTGACCGTATCGCAAACTTCAAGGCCACGATCGAGAAGCACCCTGAGTTCACGATTGGTGCAGAGGACAGCTCAGAAGGTCAGCTTGAAATCGCAATGCCCAAGATGGAGAACATCATTCAGGCTCACCCGAACATGGCCGTCGTAATGTGCGTCAATGACCCGACAGCACGCGGCGTAATTCAGGCTCTCAAAGCGGCCGACATGAAGGGCGTACTCATCTACGGCGTTGACGGTTCACCCGATGCCAAGAAGGCAATCAAGGAAGGCGACATGACCGGAACAGCAGCGCAGTCCCCAATCAACATCGGCAAGATCGGCGTTGAGATGGCCTACAAGATTCTCGCGGGCGAAAAGGTTGAGAAGCATATCCCGGTACCCGTACAGCTCATCACAGCAGAGAATGTTGACGAGTTCGGAGTTGACGGCTGGCAGTAGAATCTGACTGACAGAGGCAGGGGCATTCCCAAAAAGGTGTTCCTGCCTTTGTGTTTAACGGAGGTGAAAGTTTTTATGGCAGAAGAAAATATTTTGCTCCAGATGAAGCACATTCACAAGAAATTTCCCGGTGTTTACGCACTCAAGGACGTAAATTTTGAGCTTAAGGCCGGAGAAGTCCACGCATTACTCGGCGAGAACGGAGCAGGTAAGTCAACCCTCATAAAATGCCTTGCAGGTATATACATTCCCGAAGAAGGAGAAGTAATCGTAAAGGGCAAGTCTCACATCATGAAGAGCGTTGCCGACTCTCAGGCTCACGGAATCAGCGTAATCCATCAGGAATTGTGCCTCGTCCCGTACCTTTCAATCGCTGAGAACATGTATCTCGGACGCGAGAAGAACGTTGCGGGAGTCATCAAGCGCGGCGAGGAGAATGAAGCGGCGAAGAAGATGCTTTCACGTTTGGGACTCGACTTTGACCCGAACACTCTCATAAAAGACCTCAGCATTGCACAGCAGCAGATGGTAGAAATTGCGAAGGCGCTCTCTGTTGATGCTGACATTCTAGTTATGGACGAGCCTACAGCGTCATTGACCGACAAGGAGACGGAAGTCCTCTTCGAGACCATGAGGCAGCTCAAGGCAGAGGGAATCGGAATCATCTACATTTCCCACAGAATGAGCGAGCTTTTTGCGATAACCGACAGAGTTACGATAATGCGCGACGGTCAGTATGTCGGGACAGTCAACACGCGCGAGACAACGAATGACCAGCTAATCGCAATGATGGTAGGGCGCGAACTTACACAGCTCTACTTCAAGGACGAGGTCAAACCGGGCAAAGTTGTTGTTGAAGTGAAGGACCTCGTATCGCCTCCTTTCGTGAATGGCGTATCATTCGCGGTTCGAGAGGGTGAGATTGTCGGAATGTCTGGGCTTGTTGGCGCTGGAAGGTCTGAGACTTCACATTGCATCTTCGGAATTGATGACAAGTACACGGGCGAGATTCTGATTGACGGAAAGCCTGTTCACATTCGCTCGGTTCGTCAGGCAATGCAGAACGGAATAGCCTTAGTCCCGGAAAATCGCAAGGAGGAGGGACTCGTACTCATCAACTCGGTGGGATACAACCTCACGTTGACGGTGCTTCACGAGATATTCAGGGGCAGGCCGCTCGGCAACATCGCAAAAGAAGCAGAGACGATTGCGCGCTACATCAACGAGCTTGCGATAAAGACACCTTCAGCCGACCAGCTTGCGGAGAATCTCTCAGGCGGAAACCAGCAGAAGATAGTCATAGCGAAATGGCTCGCAACGAAACCTAAACTCTTAATCCTCGACGAACCTACTAGGGGCGTTGATGTCGGAGCGAGGGCGGAGATTTACGGCTTCATGAACGAACTTGCGAAACAGGGAGTTGCGATATTGATGATAAGCTCGGATCTTCCGGAGGTCATCAACATGTCGGACAGGGTGCTTGTAATGCACGAGGGGAGAATAACGGCCAATCTCGGCAAGAATGAGCTAAGTCAGGAAACAATAATGCGTTACGCAACAGGAACAGGGGGAAATGCAAATGCCGCTTGAGAACAACACAATACAGGCACAGAACGGAGTAGTGCGCTACCTTAAGGACAACATGGGGACGCTGATAGGATTGCTTGCGATGTGCGTGATCCTTTCATTCACGACGAACGGAGTCTTTTACTCACAGAGGAACTTGGTGAACGTACTGCGTCAGGTGTCATCGAATGCCTGCCTCGCTTTCGGAATGACATTCGCAATCATAACGGGAGGGATTGACCTTTCAGTCGGCTCAATCCTCGCTATAGCCGGAACTTTGAGCGCGGGCCTTATCGTTAAGAGCGGCTTCAGCGTTCCGGGTGCAGTCGCAACGTCAATCCTGATCGGTACGGCACTGGGACTCTTCAACGGCTTCGTAATCGCAAAGACGACGATCCCGCCATTCATCGTAACGCTTGCAATGATGCAGATGGCAAGAGGCGCTGCGTACATCTACTCGAACGGCCAGCCAATACGCGCGATGATTCCTGAGTACCAGATAATCGGAACGGGCTATCTCGGGCCTATACCCTATCCGGTCATCTACATGACGGTGTTCCTGATAATATGCGTCATTCTTCTGAGCAAGACGAGGTTTGGGAGACATGTCTATGCGGTCGGCGGAAATGACAAGGCAGCCATATTCTCCGGCGTTAATGTTGCGAGGACGAAGATGATGGTCTACACGATGAGCGGATTCTTGGCGGCGTTCACGGGGGTTGTACTCTGCGCGAGAATGGCATCAGGTCAGCCAACAGCAGGACAGAGCTTTGAGATGGACGCTATTGCTGCGACGGTTCTCGGCGGAACATCAATGTCTGGCGGCGTTGGTAAAATCGGCTCAACGATGATCGGCGTACTCATCATCGGAGTGCTGAACAACGGCTTGAACCTTCTTGGGCTTAACTCATTCTGGCAGCAGATTGCGAAGGGTATCGTGATATTGCTGGCGGTCTATGTTGATATGCTGAAGAAACGCAGGAAGTAATCCGGAAGTCAGGGAAATCAAAACGGCTGCAAGGGAGCATTCAAACTTCTTTGCAGCTTTTTTATTGGGCTATGAGCAGGGAACGAAGCTTCGATAGGTTCTCTTCAATGTTTGCAACGTCCACAAAGAACAACCTCACGCTTACACCGTCACGGCTGCCAAGTGAAATTTCCGGGTGATCGCGCATTTCCTCATTCAACGGGTACAACAGCCAGACTTCTGGTGCTTCATACTTTTTCGAGTACGCGTACATCTGATACATATCCGACTGCAATATTCCATAATTGACTCTTTGGTCATCAACTAAGCTCTTCCATTTTGTATCAAGAATAATCTTGGAACCGTCATTGCGAGTTATAACAATATCCGGCCTAAGCGCGAACTGCTGCGGAGAGTCAAAGAGGTAATATCCTTTATCCTGAGAAGAAACGTTCCAGTTCAAATCAAGCAGTGTCTTCTTCAGCTGCTGCGTAACATAGGACTCGAAAACCTTCTCCATAGGGAACAGCAATGCTACAGCGTTCTGATCACCGGAGAATGTCGTGAAGCTCTTGTTTAGAAGGAATACTTTGGACCATTGCATCAGAACATCATAGTCCTTAGTGTTTCGGTCAATTACAACATGCACGAAGTCCTCTTGAATATTTGTTGATGCCTCCACCATTTCAAAGGCCGTTAAAAGTTGCCTGATTTCTTTCTGATTTTCTGAGCTACTGGTCATTTCTTGGAGCTTTAATAACGTTGCCTTTACCAGACGATTTTCTGCACGGTCTACTAAATATTCATCATACCTGACATAGAAACGTTCACCATGAGCAATATTTCTTTTGATTTGCTCACTTACAACGAGTTTTCCCTTAAAGAAATTCAAATTGTCTTCCCTGACAACATAGGCAGATTTGATCGCGTGCTTAATAAGTGTACGTACATTTTGAAGATACATGTTGATGAAGATGTCATATAGCGTCATCCTGTCAATCTTAAGGTTTGCGTCGTTGAAGACTTTGCTCGGGAAATCCTTCATGCTTCGTAGCATACGAATGAATACTCTCTTGGTCTCTTCATTCCCGCTATCTGGATTAGTTCCAAAGTCAATTTTAGGGAGCACCTGTATCTGATAACCGTTTTTCATTTGAATGAGGCCGACATAATTACTGACTGAAATGAGGTAGCCAACGTTCCTACGAAAGCCGATCTTTAAGAACGCCAAAGCATCCGCATGCTCCTCATCAGCGGCAAAAACATGAATGAATTCCTTAAGATCATTGAAGATTTTTTCTGGGAGGTAAGCGTATTCATCTTTGAAATCCGGATTACAGGTAATCTTGTCGAACTCCCTTACTTCTAGTAGCTTCGTCATTCTATATCTCCTTGCCTATCTGTTTATAACTCTCCGGTTTTCTGAACGCGGAATGTTGAATTACGTAATCCTTTTCTGGCAAATCAATATCGGGATTCCCATTGAAGACATCTTTTACCTTTACCGGCTGGTCAAGAATAAACTTGAACTCGTCATCCTTCGCGTTATCCCCAAGAACTAGCTGAATCTTCTCGTAGTCCTCATAGAAATATTCTTGGAGAAGCGGGATAACATCTTTTTCAAAAATCTCTGCAAGTGTCTCAAGTGAAGGACTTTCTGCAAGCTTAGTGAAGAAAGCATGACCGATGGTATGCTCACGGTCAAAGAGATACTTTATTCTCTCATTGATGACGTCGAGCATTCTTGCTACGTTTAGTTCCTGATCTCCAATGGTTATCTTTCCTGCGCCCATATCCTCCAATACTTTTGAATCCGGCATAATCTCAACAAACTCAAAACGCCTTCGCAACGCTGTATCCATCAAAGCGATTGAACGGTCCGCCGTGTTCATGGTACCGATGATATAGACATTCTGAGGAACCGAGAAAAGTTCTTGGGAATATGGCAGGGTTACATTCATTTCTTCTGAAGCTCCGGCGCGCTTTGTGTCCTCAATCAGAGTGATAAGCTCACCGAAAATCTTGGAGATATTCCCACGATTTATCTCATCGATTATGAAGACACACGGTTTTGTCTCATGTTCAACATCCATCACAGGTTCGTCCAGGTATTTATTAAGGATCTTTGAGATTGCGTCCATTCCGATATAGTCAAACGAGAATACAGGAAATCGTGAGAGCATCTTTCTGCCATTCGGGAGAAATTGAAGAATGTCCTGGTCAATGTCCTTTACAAGCCACTCAACCGCACGGCTTCTCGGGTATCTATCCTGCGACTTGTCATACAAATATTCGCCGGTAATGACGCCTATCGCATCGATACTTTTATTGCTCTTTTCTATGACAACGAGGTCGCCAACTTCCATAGAGTTCTTGAAGTCTGAGACCATATGTTTTGCGTTCCATGAGATTTTATCGTCGGCAACGAAATCTCCATCAACGTCATCGTCATCAACTTCACTCCAGCCAAGACGAATTTCGCCGTTTTCAAAGCACTGCTTTTTCAGAGCCGTCATTCCGGTTCCGCCAAGTATCATACCCCAGATTTTGGGCTCTGCCTTTATTTGCGCATTTGTTGTGGAGTTTACCTTGACTGTTCCTGCTCGGTTACAGAAAGCCTTGAACACTCCGTCTTCGATTGTGTAGCTGAGAGTTTCGCTGTTTATCCCGAGTTTCGGCTTGATCCCCTCAATGAACTCTTCGTAGCCATAAGATTGATGGAAAGTCGTGAAGGCTATTCGATCATTATTACGCAGCTCGTTGTATCGCTGAAGAACATCCTGGTATGGCTCATTCTTTACATCATCAAGAGATTTTCCGTCACAGATTGCCACCGCATAAATGACGGAGTTGTATGTCTTTCCCGTTCCTGGAGGCCCATATAATATGGTGTTGTGAGCAAACTGCGCCGCTTGCGTTTTCTCTTCTATTTCAAACGTTCCTTCAGCTATGATCCTTCCCATTGCTTCGATTACTGGAACTCGCATTTTCCAGCAATAAGTACCTTGCGTTTTGTCTTTTATGTGCTTTCCTTGAAAGAGAATCGGCCAATAATTTGAATTCTTTTCCTCTCGCGGAAGCACTGGACAATTTGTTTCTTTTGCAATTTTGCTAGCAACCGTAGACATATAGCTGATATAGTGGGCTGGGTCGTATCCATACTTGTCGCCCATCTGTTTGCACGTACCGAGATGATTCGGCATTTGATACATCTCGTATAGTGCCTGAAGCCAATCGCGTTTTACGACACTCTCATTCAAGAATAGATCATGATACTGTTCTGCTGAGATACCGGGATCGTATTCCGTAAGGCTTGGCCACCAATCTTTCTCCTCCATCACATACTCATAGAGAGGCAGGATTTCTTTTACGGCTCTCAATGTTTCGCGGAACACAGTGCCTTCCGAATCTTTCTCAGGTAGATTTTCTACTGCTTCGATAATCTCGACCTTTTGAATTATTCCGTCTTTGCGAAGTGCCTTTACCTTTTCGGTATCTTTATCATGGAAGTGATAGCTTTGGTCTTTGTATTGCGTTCTATAAGTCATCCCATCTAGCAAATCACAGTCTAATAGACGCATTTGACGATCGTAATCCTCTATTTGGCTACTAATATCACGTGTCTCTGCTCTAATAGACAAGTAATAGCCTTCGCCGGGATAAACATCGTCATGCTTCTCAACCGATAACGAAACACTCTGGGGATAATCTTTCCATTCACTGTTCTTTAGCTCGATCCAAAAATACTGTTCGACTGTCTGCCTCTGATTCATCCAACTAGAGCAGGAGACATACTCAAGAGAAGGAATCCAATCGGCAATCTTCTGTCCAAAGGCCTTAAATTTCTGGTATGCTTCCTGGCCGCGTGTTTTCAGCTCGATCATATATTCAGCCTGATCCCCAGCCTTATCCGGTACTATGTAATGCTCGCCGGAATAATCTGCCAGAAAAGAGACAATGCTGGCAAAATCATATCGTTCCTTATCTCGTGTTACAGCATCCCACAGAGTATATAGTGCCGGTAATACCTCAGGCTTAATTTCTATTCCTGAGCTTTGAGGGCTCCAATGTTGCGCGCTACACTTAGCGTTCAATTCATCCTGGGATACACACTCTTCCTTTTCATAGTCGAGTAAGCGGTCAAATTCAACATCTATATAATGAATTTTTTTCCCCTCAGATGATTTTACATCGCCATAGTGCTCGTTTTCATAGCTTTCCCTGATAACATGGCCGTGGCCGATAAGACATCTTGGCTGTTCTCCGAGTTTAATCATGAACACTTCATCGCCGAGCTTTGGATTAGTGTTTAAGCAAGACCAACTCTCCATAACGGTCTGCCCTTTTTGAGTCTTAACGCATTTATCTGAATAGTGATCCCAGAACCAATTATCTTTGTTCCAGGCCAATAGCCAGACTCTTTTATCGTATTTCCTCATCTTTTGCCTCTGTAAGAAGTTTGCTGCAAATTCATAAAACAGTTAATGCCCGTGCGGCGTAATGTCCAGCATTGCCCGCTCATATATCAGGTCAGACTGAAGCATCACGCAGAAACACGCACTCAACGGGACAATCGCCAGCCATATTGTGCGCTCCTTCAGGTATGACGACAAGGCCGTAACTATTATTCCCCCCAACATGAACGCAAGAATGAGCTTCACGTGCTTCAGCATTTTCGCGCGGGCTTCGGCTTCCTGCTCATGGTGTTTGATGATGCGGGCGATTGATATTCCTATCTGCCTCACGTGATTCGTAACGAAAAGCGTAGCCATCGGAACACCCTCTGCCTGTCGGAATGTGTTGAACTGCATGGCGCAGAGAAAGTTTATCATCACCTGAACAATCTGATCCGGCCACGAGAACGGAATGAACCCTATCAGGAACAGCACAAGAATCTCAGTCCCAACTAACGCCGTTTCCCAGCGTATGAATATCGCATGGCTGACTTTCTCCGGCAGTATCTCGGAAATTATAGTGCCGAGTACGTAGGCCGCGAATGGAATCAGATAATATAGCGCAACCTGATACCTTCCCCAGCCTATTGCCGCCGTCATCTTCACAATGTTTCCTGTCTGAGCGTTGCAGAAAACCTGACCCCTCAGACTGTACGTGTAAAGCCCCATCATTCCGCCCGCTACCGTGAGAAGTTCAAAGATGTAATACTTCTCGCATGTAAGATAATGCTCACGGTGAAGCTCGTTATGCTTCTGCCTGTGTTCCTCGCTAACAAATTCCTGCATTGATTTTCACGCATCCTTTCTTGAACGGGCATTCCCCGCAATGTTCCAGCCTCGCCTCATATGCCTCACGTCTTCCTGAAGCACATTCCCTCGCGGCTCTCTCTATTCTCTCACGTATTGCAGGAAAATTCTCGATGACTCTCTCCTGTATCGTGTTCTCCTTGAGGAAGGCTATCGTTGCGTTGACAGTCTCAAATTTCTTCTCCTCATGAATTGCGAACGCGTAGAAATCCATCTGAGAGTCGTAAAGTCCATCGGGAACATCGTCAACCGCCGTGATCTTGTAGTCGGCTACACTGTTACCATACACAGCATCGACAGCTCCTGCCATTGCAGTATCACTATTGAGCGGGAATCTGAATGTATGTTCACGTTCAACACCTGTAGTGTTCCTCAATCTTGTGCCTAAATCACTCTCAGCAAACGTCATCAGCCACTTCCTTAGCGTATCTTTGCCGCAGTTCCGCCATGTGTCGCGCAAGTATCCCGGCAGTTTCACCAGAGTCTCACGGTCATAGAGAATTGCATCAAGTTCCTCAACGTAATCCTCGCCCTTAGGCCATCGTGATAGTATCCAGTGAGTCAAGCTCCCCAACGCTGCACCGCCGTGAACATCATCAACGGAATCATTGTCCCTGTCAGGAAGCTCCCACGTCAGTGTCCGGCCTTGACGGTATTTCCTTCGCCACGCATACGGGCACCACTCATATAGCGCGAACGATGTCGCCGAAATCTGCCTCAATGAACGCTCAACATTCACCGTCTGAACTTTATGGACAGTCCTCTCCCCTTCATCATGGCCGGATTTTTTGGAAGCCCTTGAGCCGTCAGCAGCAAGAATTTCAGGCACAACGTCCGTCATTCCCTTAATGCTCCTAAGCATGAAGTCAGACCAAGTATCAGGGTAGCCTTTCGGAGTTTCATCAGGTTTCTTCTTGTCGATAGGCTTGATCAGTCCGCAGAATATCAGGCTGTCCTGCGCGCGTGTACATGCAACGTAGAATAATCGTTCCTCTTCCTCCGAGTCTCCCTGTTCGGATAATAGCTTGTGCCAATCTGAGAGCTTGGACTTGAAGCCGTCTTCGGGCATCTTCTCATCGGGAAGTTTGCTGAATGCGAGTCCCAAATCCCTTGAAGGCTTTAGCGCAGATCTGTCGGTGTTCTTCTTTGTGCTGTCCGCGAATATCACGGTTACGGGGTATTCGAGACCTTTTGCCGAATGCACCGTCCCAAGCCTCACAGCGTTCTCACTTTCATCATGCCATGCTGGTTCCTCGTACTGCGAACTGTTCCTGATTGAGCGTGTCATGTACTCAGCGCATGAAACGAGGCTTGCCGTTCCCGACGACTGAAACTCACGGGCAATCTTCAATGATAGTCTAACGTTTCGGAGGACACGAAGCCTGTCTTTCTCCTTGTAGTATGAGAGCCATTTACGATTTCTGTCATAGAATGCAATGATTCCTGAAGCACCCTCGTTTTCGCCGACGACAGAGAGATATTCAAGGCGTGAATATGCATCGGGCAAGTTCTCGCGGATTAAGTCTATAGGCTTGTGCTTTTCATCGGCGAGCATGAGGCATTTCGTGATAGCGTCATCTTCCTCAACTCCTGAGAACGGGGACATCAGCCAGCCCATCACGGAGAAGTCGTCATTGAAGTTTGCGGCAGCCCTGAGTGTGCAGACGACATCACCAATTTCCCCGCGATTGAAGTAGTCGTTGCTCTTGTCTTGGATTGACGGTATTCCGAAACTCTCCAACGCTTCCTCAAGGATCGTGAAGCAGCCCCGCCCCCTCACAAGAACCGCGAAGTCTGAGAATTTAACGGGACGGACTTCCTTCTTCGCTTTGTCCCAGATTGTGAGGCGATCGCTGACCCACGATGATATTTTGGAAGCCAACCGCTCGGCAAGAATCTTACGGCTTGTGTCGGCGTTTTCATCATTACGTAGAAGGTAGACCTTGAAATCCGGCATATCTCCTGACTCGCGCTCAATGGGGCTTAAAGGTTTGTACTTTACGTTTCTCATTGCTTCCTGCCTGCTTATACCGTCGGGCCAGAGGTTGGTGAACATTCCGTTGATTCTGGCGAGAAGCGAGGCCCTTGTCCTGAAACTTGTATCGAGGTTTATAGCCTTGTCGGATTTCTTGATTGTGTCTGCAAATAATGAGGGTTCAGCGTGGCGGAACTTGTAGATTGACTGCTTGGGGTCTCCAACTGCAAAGAGCCTAGAGTCTTTATCGTAATTCTTGAGGGCCTCGATCATCGCGAACTGTAAATGATCTGTGTCCTGGAACTCGTCAACGAGAACGTGCTTGAACGTTTTGCGGATTCCTTTTTGCTCTATGGTTTTCTTCGCGTGAAGTATCATGTCCGAGAACGAGAGAAGACCTCGCTTTGACTTCATGCTGTCCCAAATTCCCCACGATACCGCGCAGAATTTCAGTAGGGTCTTTCTCATAGCTACTTCCTCTTTCGATATGGCTGGCCCAAAATCTTCGGTTAGGCTCTTAACGATCCCAGGCTGAATATCCCGCCATTCTCCGAGCGTCATGCCTAATTCTTTCTTTACCGTCTTGAAAGGCTCTGAAGGTCTGCCGCCCGGTGTCCTTATGCCCAATATGTCGAGCACAATGCACATGTAGAAATACTTCAAGGCCGAGTCATTTTGAGGACTGTTAGAGTTCAGCCACGACATTAGATTGTTGAGTTTCCCGCCCGGCCCGTTTGGGTTATTTGCCAAAGGAAGATTCATAGCGTCCCACCTGCGCCATACTGAATGCCATTCAGTTCTAAGCAAGTCCATGACCGAATCTCCAGCATGAGCGACAAGTTCCGAGTCATCATTCGACCAATTCATCATATCTTCCCAAGAAAGCCCCGACGACGAATGAAGATCAGCAGCCTTATACGCAAGCTGAGAGAGAGTCCTTGCTCCCCATTTCCCGACAGCCGCGCTCATATATCCATCGCTGTCAAGTTCCTCCGCTGCCTTGAGGATTTCACCGCCCGTGTAATTCTGTGCGAGCCTCTCAAGTCCTGCAAACTCCACCGCGTTCTTCAAGTCTTCCCAAAATGACTGCTCCTGATGCGCCGAAATAACCGAAGCTCTTGGGTCAATGTCAAGCGACAACCCCGACTCTCGTATCAGCCTCGTGGAAAACGCATGTATCGTCGAAATCCACGAATCACTCAGGCCGTCAAGAATATTCTGCTTACGTTCTTGATCAGGATAATCTTTGAGTGAGGCTTCTATGAGGGATTCTATTCGTGCTTTCATCTCACCTGCCGCTGCTTCGGTGTAAGTCAGAGTGAGAATGTCGGACGGCAATAATTCATCATCATCAAGCAGCAATCTCAAGTAACGTTGTGAGAGAACCCACGTTTTTCCCGTTCCTGCTCCGGCTTCGACGGTTATCGTGGGATCATCGGCGGTTATGGCTTCGCGCTGTCCTTTCGGGGTATCGTATGGTAATGAAAATTTCAATGTGAAGACTCCTCTCAATAAAGTGTCGATATTATATTGCA